>DATJKV010000477.1:0-2752 GCA_035491155.1 Magnetospirillum sp.
CCGGGAGCCAGCCCGTCGGCGCGCGCCAGCGCGAACACGGCGCAGGCGTTCTGCCAGTTGTGGCGGCCCGGCAGGCGGGTGATCGGGCGCAGGTCGGCCACCGGTTTGCCGTCCACCCGCAGCACGCCGTCGGCGGCGGAGACGCCGTTCTCAAGGGTCTGTTCGGCGGAAATGCGGACCACCTTGCGGCCTTGGGATTCCAGTGCAGTTGCAATGGCGACGCAGTAATCGTCGTCCACGCCCACCACCGCGGTGCCGTCCGGCTTCACGCAGTCGAACAGGCGGCGCTTGGCGGCGACGTAGCCCTGCATGCCGCCGTGGCGGCCCAGATGGTCCGGAGTGATGTTGAGCAGGACGGCGGCGTCCAGGCGCAGCGACTGCACCAGTTCCAGCTGGTACGACGACAGCTCCAGCACATAGCGGCCCTCGGGCCCCAAATCGGCCATGTCCAGCGCGGCGGTGCCCAGATTGCCGCCGGCGGCAACCCGCCGGCCGGTATGGGCCAGCACATGGGCCAGCAGGGTGGTGGTCGTGCTCTTGCCGTTGGTGCCGGTGACGGCCAGCATCGGGTTGGCCGGCTTGGCGCGGGCCAGCAGTTCCACGTCGCAGACGATGGGAATACCGGCCGCGCGGGCCTGGGCGGCCAGCGGATGGGCCTTCTCCACCGGGTGGGTGTGGGGGATGCCGGGGCTCCACACCAGCAGATCGAGTCCGGCCAGCGCGGGGCCGGCGATGGCGACGCCGGCTTGCGCGGCGGCGGTGCGGGCGGATTCGTTGTCGTCCCAGGCGGTCACCTTGGCCCCGCTCTCGGCAAGCGCGCGCGCGGTGGCGGTCCCGGACTTGCCGAGACCCATCACCACCACATTCTTGCCGTTGAGCGAGGGGACGCGAATCATTTTCGGTCTACCGCAGCTTCAGGGTGGAAAGGCCCACCAGGGCCAGGATGCCGGCGATGATCCAGAAGCGGATCACCACGGTGGGCTCGGCCCATCCCTTCTTCTCGAAGTGATGGTGCAGCGGCGCCATGCGGAACACGCGCTTGCCGGTCAGCTTGTAGCTGGCGACCTGGACGATGACCGAGACCGTCTCCAGCACGAACAGGCCGCCGACGATGGCCAGCACCAGCTCGTGCTTGGTCACCACCGAGATGGCGCCCAGCGCGCCGCCCATGGCCAAGCTGCCGGTGTCGCCCATGAACACCATGGCGGGCGGCGCGTTGAACCACAGGAAGCCCAAGCCCGCGCCCACCAGGGCGCCGCAGAACACCGCCAGCTCGCCCGAGCCGGGCACGTAGTGGATTTGCAGGTAGTTGGCGAACACCGCGTGGCCGACCAGGTAGCTGATCAGCGCGAACACGCCCGACGCGATCATGACCGGCACGATGGCCAGGCCATCCAGGCCGTCGGTCAGGTTCACCGCGTTGGAGGCGCCGATGATGACGAACACCGCGAAGGGGATGAAGAACCAGCCCAACTGGAGCAGCACGGTCTTGAAGAACGGCACCGCCACCGCGCCGGTCAGCGGCTGCGGCTGGATGGCGAAGATCCAGCCGGCAGCGATCAGGCCGATGCCGATCTGGCCGCACAGCTTCATCTTGCCCGGTAGGCCCTTGGGGTTCTTCTTGGACACCTTCAGGAAGTCGTCCATGAAGCCGATGCCGCCGTAGCCCAGCGTCACCATCAGCACGATCCAGACGTAATGGTCGCGCAGGTCGGCCCACAGCAGGGTGGCGGCGGACAGCGCGATTAGGATCAGGAAGCCGCCCATGGTGGGCGTGCCCTTCTTGGTGAGCAGATGGGATTCGGGGCCGTCCGCGCGGATGGGCTGGCCCTGCTTCTGCCACTTGCGCAGCCAGGTGATCAGGCCCGGCCCGATCACGAACGAGACGATCAGCGCCGTCAGCACCGCTCCGCCGGTACGGAAGGTCAGGTACTTGAAGAGATTGAAGACGCCGATCTCGTCGGCGAGGGGGTAGAGCAGATTATAAAGCATTCCGCTTAGGCCCCTTCCTGCAAAGCTTTGACCACACGGCCCATCCGGCTGCCCGCCGAGCCTTTCACCATCACAACATCTCCTGCCTTCACGTCGGCCTTCACCAGGGGTGCCAGCAATTCGGAATTGTCGGCGTGCAGGCCCCGCTTGTCGGCCGGCAGCGCCTCGCGCAGATGCGCCGACAGCGGGCCGGCGGTATGGACCAGGTCGAGGTTCCAGGCAACCACCGCTTCCGCCAGGCCGGCATGCAAGGATGGCGACTCGTCGCCCAGTTCCAGCATGTCGCCCAGCACGGCGATGCGGCGTCCGCCCTTACCCGGCTTGGCCGCCGCCAGGGTGGCGATGGCGGCCTTCATGCTAACCGGGCTGGCGTTGTAGCTTTCGTCGATCAGTTCGACGGTGCCGCCGGGCACGGTGACGCGATGGCGTTCGCCGCGGCCCTTGGGCGGGGTCATGCCGGCCAGCGCACGGGCCGCGGCTTCGGCATCGGCGCCGAGCGCGCCCACGGCCAGGATCACCGCCAGCGAGTTCATGGCCCAGTGCAAGCCGGGCACGCCGATGCGATAGGACAGCGCCTTGTCCTTCTTGAGCGCGAAGACCTTGGTCTCCAGCGGCTCGACGGCGCAATCCATCAGCCGGGCGTCGGCCTCGATATGGCTGCCGAAGCTCAGCACCTTGGCGACCTTGGCCGCCTTGGCGGCGTCCTGCAGACGGTGGAAGTGGCGGTTGTCGCGGTTGATCACCGCTACCCCGCCCGGCT
>DATJKV010000478.1:0-6487 GCA_035491155.1 Magnetospirillum sp.
CGGCATCACCGCGCCGTCATGGCGCCAGGCTTTGCGCGACACCCTGCCGGAGATGATCGAAAGGCTATGAAAAAAGGCATTATCCTCGCCGGCGGCAGCGGTACTCGGCTGCATCCGCTGACCCTGTCGATCAGCAAGCAATTGCTGCCGGTCTACGACAAGCCCATGATCTATTATCCGCTATCCACCCTGATGCTGGCGGGCATCCGCGACATCCTGGTGATCAGCACGCCGCGCGACCTGCCGCTCTTCCGCGAGCTGCTGGGCGACGGCAGCGCCATCGGCTGCCGCTTCACCTATGCCGAGCAACCCAAGCCGGTTGGCTTGGCCGACGCGTTCCGCATCGGCCGCGACTTCATCGGCGACGATCCGGTGGCGCTGGTGCTGGGCGACAACATCTTCTACGGCGACGGATTGGCCGAGCTGCTGCAGAAGGCCGCGTCCATGGACGAAGGGGCTGTCATCTTCCCCTATTGGGTCAACGACCCGCAGCGCTACGGCGTTGCCGAGTTGGACCCCAACGGCCGCGTCCTGGGCATCGTGGAGAAGCCCGCCGAGCCGCGCTCGAACTGGGCAGTGACGGGCCTTTACTTCTACGACAACAAGGTGGTGGACATCGCCGCCAACCTGAAGCCGTCGGCGCGCGGCGAGTTGGAGATCACCGACGTCAACAACATCTATGTGGCCGAAGGCCGGATGCAGAGCATTCCCCTCAGTCGCGGCTTCGCATGGCTGGACGCCGGCACGCACGAAGCGCTGCTGCAATCCTCGCAGTTTGTCGCCGCCATCGAATCCCGCCAAGGCCTGAAAATTGCCTGTATCGAAGAGATTGCCTGGCGCATGGGCTTTATCGACACCGAACAACTGCTCAAACAGGCCAAGTCGCTGGGAAAGAGCCCCTACGGCACCTACCTTCAGCAACTGACCTCAAGAGCGTTTTGATAAATAGCCAGATTATTAGGGGAGCCCGCAGCCATGAACCCTACGAGCGCTTTAGAAGACCTTATTTCGTGCTGGAAGAATTCCCCGCACCCGTCACTGAAAATCACATCATATTTCCCCGCCTACGTTGAACTATTCGGTCACCTTCGCGGGCAAAATTGTACATTCATCGAAACCGGCATATTGGATGGCGGCTCTCTTTTCATGTGGAGGGAATGGCTTGGTGCCAATGCCAGGATCATTGGCATTGATCTCAACCCAGATGCGATGAAATGGAAAGAAAGTGGTTTCGATATTTATATCGGAGACCAAGGAGATCCCGCGTTCTGGCAATCCACTTTCGCAGACATCGGGCACTTCGACGCGCTACTGGATGACGGCGGGCATCAGTCGTTTCAGCAGATCGTTACCGTTCGAGAAGCCATCAGGGCGGCGAAGAACAAGTGCGTGATTGCCGTGGAAGATACCGCAACCAGCTTCATGCACGATTTTCGCAGCCATGGCGAATATTCATTTCTCGAATACGCCAAAAGCTCGACGGACGTTCTTATTGGAAGGTCTGCCGGCATGTACCCTGGTAGATTCCCCGCGACGGTAAACATGAAGGCAGTTGAGGAATTCAAAAATATATTCAGCGTGCACTTCTTCAATGGAATTGTCGCATACAAGGTTGACCCGGCCGCCTGCTACAAGCCTGAACTTGTTAGAAATAAAGCCCCCAACTCCGCCAGAGACTTCCGTTACGAAGGGGCAGAATCTGCAGTTGTCGACTGGCCGCTGCCATTTTCAGAAAAAACGGTCACCGTAAAAGGCGGACAATACAAATAACTCTGTCGCGGTTACGCGTCGCGAAATCCGACCCCGCGCCTGAGCAGGCGCGGGGTCGGCAGTCCCGCAAGAGCCGAACCAAGGCGTGACCGTCAGGCCATGGCCTCCCCGAAGCCAATAAAAAAGGCCGGGCAAGCCCGGCCGCGAGGGGAGCATCAGGCAAATCAAGCCAGGATGTTCAGCACCATGCCGCGGCGGATCACGGGAGCATCGTCCTTTTTGCCGGAACGCAGGCGTGCCTGATCCTTCTCGTCCGAGGACGAGCCGTCACCGCTATCGGCCGCCGCCTTGATCACACGCGCATAGCTGCGCATGCCGATCAACTGAGAGGACCTGAGGGGGTAGTAGACGACATCCGGCATGGTAGGCCACTCCTACATGCATTGGAATTTACCACAATTGCGTCCATTAAAAAATAATTAATGAATCGAATTGACCGCTGGCCAGCTCGCCAGTGGGCTTCTAGTCGTCCTTGGGGCCACGCCCCAGCCGATAGGCCATGGCGATGGTACCGGCCACCCACTCCGGAATGCTCTGGTAGTTGGGCGCATTGGCCATGGCTTCGCCCGCCAGCTTGGCGAAATCGGGCTCCTTGCGGGGCGGCTTGTGCTGGTTGCGCTGGATGCGCTCCAGGAAGGCCTGGGTCACTCCGCGCAGCATGATGCGCACCTGGGGCGGCAACTCGCCCCATTCCATGGCCTCGTATTCATCCTTCACGATGGAGCTGCCGTCGTGCTCACGATCCAATTGCTCCCACAACTGCTTGGCAACGGCGTCGTAATCCATGAATCCCTCAGGTGCTGCGCCCATGGGAATATATAGGGAGAATCCCCGCTGTCAGCGATGACCGATGATGTGGTCGATAAAGGGGACCCGGCCGTCCGGACTGTCCACTTCGAGTACCCACAGGTCATAGTCCACGCCGCGGGCGCGGGCGATGACGGCGTCAGCCTTGGCCTCCTCCACCGGGTCGGTGCCGGTGGATTTCAGCCAGCCCAGCCGCCCTGCCGCGTCGCGGGCCTGGGTGTAGATCTCGGCCGTACCGTTGCCGCGGTTGACCTTGACCAGCACCGTACCAGCATCCTCGTCGCCTTTCTTCACCACCACCACCGGAACGGCCTCAATGCCGCAGCGGCGAATGGCCGCGTGGACGAACAGCTTGGCCTTCAGCTTTGGTTCACTCATGCCGCGTCCACGGAAAGGGGCTCCCCCGCCATACGGGCGTGGGCGGTGGCGGTGATGTCGTCCATCAGATGGGGATAGGCCGAGGTGAAACGATAGAAATCGTGGGCGTCGAGGATGAGCAGCTGGCAGCGGCTCATGGCCCGTACCGTGGCCGTGCGCGGACAACGCTCGATCAGCGCGATCTCGCCGAAGAAATCGCCCGCCTTCAGCACGAAGGTGGCGCCGGAGTGGCTTTTCACCTCCACCTGACCGGAGACGATGAAGTACATGGTTTCGCCCAAATCGCCCTCGCGCATCAGCACTTCGCTGCGCAGAGCCCGGTAGACCTTGAGCAGCGAGGCGATCTCGGCGATCTGGTTGGCCTGCAGGCGAGTGAAGAAGGGCACCTTGGCGACCAGATGCCAGGTGGAGACGAAGTTCTGGCGCCGCATTTCCTCGGTGAAGCCCGAGGCCAGGATCGACGCCGGCAGCGCGAACATGCACAGGCCCAGGATGGCGACGCCGCTGCCGAACAGCTTGCCCAGCACGGTAATGGGCACCACGTCGCCATAACCCAGGGTCGCCAGGGTGACCACCGAGTACCACATGGCCTGGGGCACGCTGGCGAAGGCGGGGTTCACCGCGCGCTCGACGAAATAAAGCAGCGTCGAGGTGGAAACGATCAGCAGCACCATGATGAACAGGGCCGACATCAGCGGCCGCAACTCGGCCAGGATGACGGAACCCAGGGTTTCCAGCGCCGGGGAATAGCGGGCAAGCTTGAGGAAGCGCAGCACGCCGAACACTGTCTCGGCGTCCTTGGAAAGGCCCACCAACTCGCCCAGCAGAAACGGCACCACGGCCAAGAAGTCGAAGATGCCGTAGGGGCTGGAGGCATAGCGCCACAGCGCCACCAATCCGGTTTCATCCTCGGCGCGGCGGCTCCAGGCCTGGATCAGGCGCGCGGCGTAGTCGACGACCAGGATGACCAGGGCCACGTCCACGGCAAGGGACGAGGCGTGCGCCCAATCGCCCCAAATGTCGGGAACGGTGTCGAGGATGGCGATCCCGGCCGAAACCAGGATGGCGGCAATCAATAGGGCGCGGTAAGCCACCGCCCGCCGTGGCGGGAAAGGCCCCTCGACCAGAAAGCCATTGATCAGATTCGCCCCACTCACGTCGTCCCCCGTCCCAGCCCTGATAGCTAATATAGCCTATGCGTCCCAATAAGGAACCGGGCCGAAACGTTCCGCGAGAAAGTCCACGAAGGCGCGCACCTTGGCGGAGAGATGGCGGGCGGTGGGCCAGACGGCGTGAATGCCGATCTCGCTGCTTTCAAGGTGCGGCAGCACCCGCACCAGGGTACCGGCGCGCAAGGACGGCCCCGATATGAAGGTAGGCAGCGCGGCGATGCCGGCACCGGCCAGACAGGCGGCCAGCAGGACTTCACCGTTGTTGGCCTTCAGCCGCCCCTCGACCCGCACCCGCTCCTCGCCGCCGGGACCGACAAAGCTCCATTCGTCGCTGGTGGGCACGTAGGTGTAGGATAGGATGTCGTGGCCGACCAGTTCGGCCAGGGTACCGGGGCGGCCGCGCCGGTCCAGGTATGACGGCGCGGCGACGATGACCCGCCGGGCCGGCGCCAGCCGGCGCGCCACCAGCGACGAATCCGCCAGCCGGGCGATGCGCACCGCCACGTCGAAGCCCTCGTCCAACAGGTCCACTAGGCGATCGTTCAGCGCCAGGTCCACGCTGACCTGGGGATAGCGGGCCAGGAAGTCGGGAATGGCCGAGGCAAGGTGCATGGTGCCGAAGGTCATCGGGGCGTTCACCCGCAGCATGCCGCGGGGCTCGGCCTGGAGGGCGCCGACGGCGCTCTCCGCCGCCTCGGCCTCGGCCACTACGCGGCGGCAATGCTCCAGGAAGCCGGCGCCCGCCTCGGTCAGGCTCATGCGCCGGGTGGTCCGCTGCAACAGCCGCGCCCCCAGCCGGTCTTCCAGCGCCGCCAATTGCTTGGACACCGCTGACTTGGACAAGCGCAGGTCGCGCGCAGCGGCCGAGATGCCGCCGGAATCCACCACGCGGGCAAAAATGGCCATGCCGGCCAGCAGGTCCATGGGCACTGTTTCTTTCATAGAAACAATCTTGTTCCTCCTGCGCGGATTGTCCAGCGCCTTCGCCGGTTCGATATTCCAGGCAGCACAACCGCCCAGGAGTTTCCGCCATGGCGCGCATCCTGATCCTGTACTACTCCACCTGGGGCCACATCGAGAGCATGGCCTACGCCGCCGCCGACGGCGTGCGTGACGCCGGCTGCGAGGTCTTCGTCAAGCGGGTGCCCGAGACGATTCCTGCCGACGTCCTGGCGCAAATCCACGCCAAGGCCGACCAGGGCGCGCCGGTGGCCGATCCCAACGAATTGGCCGATTACGACGGCCTGTTGATCGGCACGCCGACCCGCTACGGCAACATGGCCGGGCAGATGCGCAACTTCCTGGACCAGACCGGCAAGCTGTGGATGGCCAATGCCCTGGTGGGCAAGCCCGCGGGGGCGTTCACCTGCACCGGCAGCCAGCACGGCGGCCAGGAGACCACCCTGATCTCGACCATCATTACCCTGATGCATTTGGGCATGGTGATCGTCGGACTGCCCTACTCGGCCAACCAGCAGACCGCCATGGACAAGATCACCGGCGGCAGCCCCTACGGCGCCACCACCATCGCCGGCGGCGACGGTTCGCGCCGCCCCATCCCCGAGGAACTGGAAATGGCCCGCTTCCAGGGCCGCCACCTGGCGGAAATCGCCAAGAAACTGAAGGCTTGACCCATGCTTCAATTACGCCCCTTCGCTCGCCTCGGCACCTTCGACAACGAGTGGCTGCACGCCCACTACCATTTCAGCTTCGCCGACTATTTCGACCCGGCCCGCATGGGCCAGGGCAAGCTGAGGGTATGGAATGACGACACCATCATGCCCCAAACGGGCTTTCCGCCGCACGGCCACCGCGACATGGAAATCGTCACCTATGTGCGCCACGGGGCCATCACCCACGAGGACAGCCTGGGCAATGTCGGCCGCACCGAAGCCGGGCAAGTCCAGGTGATGAGCGCTGGAACCGGCATCCGCCATGCCGAGTACAATCGCGAGGATCAGCCCACCACCCTGTTCCAAATCTGGATTCTGCCGCGCGCCCAAGGCCTGCCGCCACGCTGGGAGACCCGGCCGTTCCCGCGTGAGCACGGCAGGCTGCAGGTGCTGGCCTCGGGCTTCGAGGCCGACGGCGCCCCACTGATCCACCAGGACGCCCGCGTGCTGGGCGCCACGCTGGACAAGGGCGACCGGGTGACCCACCAGCTGTTGGGCGGCCACGGCTATCTGGTGGCGGCGCGCGGCAGCCTGGACGTCAACGGCGTGGTGTTGGGACCGCGCGACGGCGTCGCCATCCAGGACGAACCCGAGCTGTCCGTCACCGCCCTGGGGGACGCCGAAATGGTGTTGGTTGAGACACTCTGACCTCTGCCTTATGCAATCCTGCTCCGCCTCCCGTCCACT
>DATJKV010000479.1:0-2707 GCA_035491155.1 Magnetospirillum sp.
TGGGCAGTTCCACATGATCGGCGCCGCAGCGGGTCAGCTCGCGCACCATGGGACCGCCCTCCGAGGCGACCACCGCCTTGTAACCGGCCGCGGTCAGGGCCTGGGCAATCTCGACCGTGCCACGCTCGACCCCGCCGGTAACCAGGGACGGCAGCACCTGCAGCACCACGGGCGCACTGCCGTCTGGCTTGCGCGGTTGACTGAAAGGTTGCACGGAGGCATCGATGACGGAGGTTTCGTCCATGGGCATGCGAGAGGGATTTCGAACAATGGCTGACGTGGAGAACATGACCGGCTCGGCCGGGGCCGGGATATTAGCACGCGAAGACGGCTCGTCCATCGCCTACCGTCGTCTGGAGGGGCGAAATCCCGGAGTGGTGTTCATCCATGGCTACCATTCCGACATGGAGGGCGGCAAGGCGCTGGCGGTGGAGCAATGGTGCCGCGAGCACGGCCACGCCTTCCTGCGCTTCGACCTGTTCGGCCACGGCCAAAGCTCCGGCGCCGTCGAGGACGGTACCATCGGCCGCTGGGCCGACGATGCCGAGGCCGCCATCAGCGCACTGACCCAGGGACCGCAGGTATTGGTCGGCTCCTCGCTCGGCGGCTGGGTTTCGCTGCTGGCCGCCTTGCGCCTGCGCGACCGCGTCAAGGGTCTGGTGGGCATCGCCGCCGCCCCCGACTTCACCGAGGACCTGATGTACGCCGACTTCACACCCGAGCAGAAGCGAGAGCTGATGGAAAAGGGCGTCATCGAGATCGAAAACTGCTCGTGGCCGGAAAAACCCTGGATCATCCGCCGCGCTTTGATCGAGGACGGCCGCAACCACCTGCTGCTGCGCGACGCCATCAACCTGTACTGCCCGGTGCGCCTGCTGCAAGGCCAGAAGGATGCTGATGTGCCATGGCAGACGGCCCTGAAGATCGCCGACTGCCTGGCCGGCGACGATGTGGTGGTCGACCTGATCAAGGACGGCGACCACCGGCTGAACCGTAACCAGGACATCGCCCGGCTGTTGCGGGCGGTGGGGGAATTGGTCAAAAAGACAGGCGTTTAGGCGCGCTCGCCCACCTGGGCCCGCTCCATCCACCGCACCATCTCGGCCGCGCCGGGCTCGCCCTCGGCCGGAGCCCAAGCGACAAAATCCTTGTCGGTGGTGGCGACGTAGGGACCGGGCTTGAGCTCCAGGGCGACGGTGTCCGGTTCAAGAACGGCCAAGGCGTGCCGGCAGCCGGGGTCCAACTGCACCATGCGATCGCCGCCAGGGCGCAGTTCGATCCGCTGCTGCACCGTGCCGCTCTCGTCGAACACCAGCACCGCAAGGGCACCCTGCAGCACGGCGAACAGCTCCCAGACATGGGGGGCGTGGCGGTGGGGCCGCACATAGGTGCCCGGCTGGAGCACGATGACGATGCGCTGAACCGGATCCGAAAGGTCGTCGTGCAGGTTGAAGTGAGTGCGCCTGCGCGGCGCAGCGGCCGCGGCGGCACCCATATCGGCCAGTTGGCCGGCGCTGACGGTCTTCACGGTGTGAACTGCTCGGCGATGATGCGTTCTTCGAGATTGTGCTCGGGATCGAACAGCAAGGTGAGGTCGATGGAGCGGTCCTCGTGCACGTCCACCTCGCAGACGTCACGCGCCTCGGTATAGTCGGCCACCGCCGACACCGGCCGCTTGTCGGATTCCAGCACCTCGAAGGTGACCTTGGCGGTGTGCGGCAGCAGGGCGCCGCGCCAGCGCCGGGGGCGGAAAGCCGAGATGGGAGTGAGCGCCAGGATGCCCGCCCCCAACGGGATGATCGGGCCGTGGGCCGACAGGTTATAGGCGGTGGAGCCGGCCGGGCTGGACACCAGCACGCCGTCGCAGATCAGCTCCTCGAGGCGCTGCTTGCCGTCGATGCGGATGCTCACCTTGGCGGCCTGACGGGTCTCGCGCAGCAACGAGACCTCGTTGATGGCCACAGCGTCAATCTCGGACCCGTCGTTCAGCTTGGCGCGCATGCGCAACGGGTGCAGCACCACGCTTTCCGCCTTGCGCAGTCGTTCGATCAGGCCGTGTTCGCGGAAGGTGTTCATGAGGAAGCCGACCGAGCCGCGGTTCATACCGTAGATGGGCACGTGGCGGTCAAGGTAGCGGTGCAGTACTTCCAGCATGAAGCCGTCGCCGCCCAGGGCGACGATCAGGTCGGCCTGCTCGGGCGGCACATGCTCGTAGCGATCTTCCAGACGCTTGCGCGCTGCGTTGCCGGCCTCGGTGTCCGCCGAGACGAAGGCGATCTTGGCAAAGTCCATGAGGTCGGCCCGCTGTAGTCAGGGGACGAAGTATATACCGCACCGCGAAAGCGCCGCCAGCCCGGCGGAAGTGCCTACGCAAATGGTCAGCCGCCGGTCACGCTCATATGACGGCCGACCGATGGCGTGGCGCCGCGGCCGATGACGAAATCATGGCCCTTGGGCTTGCGCGCGATGGCGGCGTCGATGGCCGCATCGATCAGGTGGTCGCCCTCACTGGCGCGCAAGGGCGCGCGCAGATCCACCGCGTCTTCCTGGCCCAGGCACATGTAGAGAGTGCCGGTGCAGGTGACCCGCACGCGGTTGCATGTTTCGCAGAAATTATGGGTCATGGGAGTGATGAAGCCCAGCCGGCCGCCGGTCTCGGCCACATTCACATAGCGGGCCGGGCCACCGGTGCGCCAATCGCTGTCGG
>DATJKV010000480.1:0-7552 GCA_035491155.1 Magnetospirillum sp.
GACGAAGCCGTGCTCGTCCTCGCCGGGGCGGATGCGGCCGGCGAACAGCGGGTCGGCGCCATAGCCCTGGGACACGTCGGGACGGTTGGAGCGGACCCAGTGCTCGTCCAGGCGCTGGCGGAAGCCCGAGGCGTTACGCAAACACACCTGTGCCACCACCCGTTCGGGGTCCAGCACCCAGCCGGTCAGGAACATGCCGGTGCCGGGCACCCCCACCGCCAGGTCCAGGGCGGCGCGCACCGGCCGGGCCAGGGTCGAGACGGTCTCGGCGCCCTCGAAACGACTGCCGCACAGGCGCTTGAACAGCGGCGCGGTGGCCGGGTCCATGCGCAGGCAGGGATACAGCCCCTTGAGATAGGGCGTGGTGTCGGAATCGCCGAGAAACCGCCGGTTCTCGAAGATTTCCACCCGATGCCAGGAATCGTCGCGGCGGAAATAGATGCGCCGCAGCTTGCGCAGGTCCACGCCGGCGGCAGGCAGCACCGCCAGCACGCCGCGCGCGGTGACGCCCAGGTCCGGGCGCTCGTAGGTGGCGATGGCCGCGTGGGCGATGCGCGACTGGTCCAGCTCCAGCACCAGTTCGGCGGTGCCGGGCATCAGGCGCGCCGACCAGCCCTGGATCAGGGCATGGGCTTCGTCGGCGCGGCCGAGAATCTCGACGAAGCCGTCGGCCTGGGCGAAACGCTCCAGCACGGCGAACATCAGCGGCGAACGGCCGGGACGCTCCTCCACCGCCAGCGCCGCCTGCAGGAACGCCACCACCGCACCGCCCTCGGCCAAGGGGGCCAGCCGGTTGAGCAGGTCGAGCGGGGTGAGCGACAGCCGCTCCACATTCGGCAGGGTGAAGCGCAGCCGGCCGTTGGGGCTGACGATGTTGGCCTTGGCCCCCGACAGGCGGAAGGCGTCGGCGGTCTCCATCACCGACAGGAACCAGTGGCTGCCGTCCTCGGCGCGTGGCCAATTGAGCGTGCGCACCGCGCCTTCGGAATCGCCGATCACCAGCTTGCCACGGTCCGGCAACAGCCGGTCGGTCCAGCCCAGCACCACGGCAAGGCCGTCCTCCACCAGGGTGGCGGCCAGGATTTCTCCGGCCGGAACGATGGTTTCAACGGTTTGCTTTGCCATCGATCACATCTCCACGTGGGGCTCGGGGCGCGCAGCCTTGCCGCGCCGGGGCGTTTCGGGGGCTGCGCGCTTGACCCGCGCGCCGCGATTGATTTCGGCGTAGAGGGCGAAATGCGCCGACGCGGTCTCGGTCATGGAGGGGATTGCGGGAATGTTGCCCGCCAATTGCTCCCACAGGCCGCGCTCGTTCATCAGCCGCGCCATGGCATCGGCCAGGCTGCGGGGGTCGCCGGCGCGGAAGTGCAGGCCGTCGATGCCGTCCCGCACGGCCTCGGCCATGCCGCCGATGTCGGAACAGATAACCGGGCGGCGGTGCTGGAAGGCCTCTTGGATCACCAGCGGCGCATTCTCCCACCACACCGACGGCACGATCACCGCGTCGCAGGCGGCCATCAGGGCGGGAATGTCGTCGGCGGCATAGGGGCCGCGATGACGGGCGGCGGGAGACGCCGCCTCCAGCAGCGCGGCGAAGCGGGCCTTGAACTCGTCGCTCTGGAACGGCATCCCGCCATTGACGTGCAGCGAGAAATCGGCCCCGCCGTCCTTGAGCAGGCGCGCCGCCTCCAGCGCCACGTCGGTGCCCTTGAACGGGCTGATGTTGCCGAATACGGCGAAGACGTTGCGCTTGGCCGCATTGCGATGGGGCATGGCGGTAACTGTCGGCCGGCCGTTGGGGATCACGCTGATCCGGTTGGGATCCAGGCCCCATTCGACAAAGCGCCGGCGCAGGAAAAGGCTGGGGGAGATAAAGCGGTCGACCAGCGAGAACATGGTCTTGATGTGTTTCTCGCGCAGCACGAAGCGATCCAGGGCCAAGCCGGGGAAGCACTTGCCGCAGGCGTCCGGGCTGGCGCCGCGGCACAGCTCCATGCTGCCCGCCTTCACCATCTGCCCGTGATTGGCGCAGATGGGGTAATAGTCGTGCAGGGTGAAGACAATGCGGGCCTTGGGCAGCAGCCGGCGCACCAGATAGATCATCTCGACGCCGATCAGCAGGGCGTGGTGGAAATGCACCACGTCGGGCTTGAAGGCGGTCAGGAACGAGCCCAGGTCGGGCACCACCGCGTGCAGGTCCACCTGCGACAGGGTGAAGTGGTCGAAATGGCCTGCCCATAGAATCAACTCATCGGACGAGCGCCCCACCGTCTGGAAGCTGGTCCCCGGCTTGCGCTCGCGGTGCACTTGGTTGGTGCAGGCCAGGAACATGGCCTCGACCGAATCCGCCTCCTTCATGGTGGTGAACAGGTCGTGGGCGAAGATCTCGCTGCCGCCGGGATGCAGGCTGGGGTGGTTGTGGGTGATGAAGAGGATGCGCGGACGCCTCATGGGACCGATTCCTGTTGATGCTTTTCTAGGACGCAGAGGTCCTGGTAGTGGCGGCTGTCGCGCCCGCTCCAGGCGCCATAGGCGACGGGGCGCAGGCGGCGCAGGCCGTGGCCGGCGAACAGGTCCATCAGCCACGCCTCGTCGAAGGCCACCGCGTGGCCGGGCCGATCGGGCTCGGCCTCGAAAGCCGGCCCCGGCGCCTCGGGATCGAAGGCGAAGCGGCTGGCGCCCGCCTTGCAGCCGGCCCGCGCCGCGTCGGTCATCAGGAACAGGCTGAGGAAGGCGCGCCCGCCGGGACGCAGCAGCCGCGCCACCTCGGCGGCGTAGAACCGGGTCGCCACCTCGTCCAGGTGAGTAACGACGCTGGTCATGATGACGAAGTCGAAGCTGGCGGCGCCGAAAGGCAGCGCCGTGCCCGGCTTCAGCGTGCCGTCCGGGTTGTAGACCGGGTTGCGGTAGTCCAGGTGCCGGAAATGGAAATTGCCGTAAGCGGGAGTGATGGAGCGGCCGCACCACTCCACGCCGTCGCGGACCACGTCCACCCCGTCATAGGCCCCGCCCGTCAGGTACTGGGTCAGCGGCAGCGCCATACGGCCGATGCCACAGCCGATCTCCAGCACCTTGGCGCGCGGATAGAGGCCCCCCAGGCGGACGAAATAACTGAGAAACTCGGCACCGATGGCGCGGAAATCGCCGTCACCGGCGAAGTTGCGCTCGCTCGGGGGCAGCGGCATGAAGCGGTTGCGGCGGTAGGCGCGGGCCACCGCCGCAACCTCCTGGAGCATCCGCTCTCCCGCCGGTGTCAGCGGGGCAACGCGCTCGGCGGTCATGCCGAGGCCCCCTGCCCCGCCGGACACAGCCGCTCCATCAGCCCATCCCAGCGGCCGGAATGCAGGCGCCGGTTATACAGGCAGGCGACGCCGCGCATATAACCCTCGTGCTTCTGGATGGACTGGCGTTCGAGGTGGAACAGCTCGGAATCTGGGCGGTAGCCGATCTCCCAGCCGGCGTCGCGCAGTTTCAGGCAGAGGTCGGAATCCTCGTAATCGCCGATGATGTAGCTTTCCGAGAAGCCGTCCACCGCCTGGAACACGGCGGCGCGCACCAGGATGGCGGCGCCGGTGACGCCGGGGACCAGGCGCGCCTGGCAGGCCGGGGCGAAGTCGCGCGGCAGCCCCTTGTGATAATGCAGGTTCATCCAGCCGCCCTTGAGGTCGCGGCCGAAATACATTCCGGCATGCTGCAGCGACTGGTCGTCGAACAGCAGCTTGGGGCCGACGGCGGCAAGCCGCCGGTCGTCCATGGCCGCCACCAGGGGCGCCAGCCAGCCGGGTCGGTCGGGGATGACGTCCGAATTGAGGAACAGCACGTGCTCGCCCGAAGCGGCGCGGGCGCCGGTGTTGCAGGCCGAGGAGAAACCATAATTGGCCGTCTGCACCACCAGTTGGAACGGCAGGCCGTAGAGGGCATGCTGGCCGGTCAGCAGATGCTCCACCTCGTGGCGCTGCTCGGGGCTGTCCAGCACGTAGATAAGCTCGACCCCGGCCATGGCCGGGTCCACGGCGAAGGCGGCCAGTTGGAAGCGCAGGAAGTCCAGCACCTTATACAGCGGCACCACCACCGACACGGCGGGCGCCTGGGGCTGGGTGCCGAAGCGAATGGTTTCGGGCTCGCCCCGGGTCGCCATGTGGGCGGCATGCAGCGCCGCCGCCGCCGGGGCGATGCAGGTCTCCAGCACCTCGGGAGTGACGAAAGCCGGCGGGACCACGCCCAGCACGGCGTTACGGGCATCGGCCGGCGCGTTCGGCGGCAGGACCGGCACCACCTCCAGCCGGGCGCCGGAGCGCAGGCTCAGTTCGAACCGATACTGGTGCAGGTGCAGCGGGCTGGGCGGGGTGACCACGGAGGTGACGAAGCCGCTGCGGTCGGCACCCGCCGGCTCGCCGTATTGCCCAGCCACGTCGGCGCGGGGAAAGCGATGCAGGGTGCCCAACGTCATGCGCTCGCCCAGCGGCGAGACGGCCTCGATGCGCTCCACCATGCCCAAGGGGTCGTGCAGCCAACCTGAGACGAACAGGCCACCCTCGGGCAGGGCGATAGCCAGGTCGATCTCGGCGCCCACCGGCCGGGTCTTGGAAAAAACGCCCTTGCGCGCCAGCGGCGCCAGCACCTGCATCTCCTCCAGCACGGCGGCGGCGCAGGGCGAGCCGTGGGCGGCAAGGCCGGCGCCGATAAACTCGCGCAAGGCCGGCGGGACCGGCGCCTTGCGCCGCTCCAGCCACTCCACCAGGCGCTGGCGGCCGGGCTCGCCTTTGACCGCGCGACAGGCCAAGCCGCCGGTCTCGCCCAGCAGCACCACCAGCGGGTCATCCGCCACCGAGGTCATCACGTGCAAAGCCTGCCCGCCCTTGGCCGGCATCAGCAGCGGCGCGGTGGGAACCGCGCGGACACCGGAGCGGTCCACCAACAACGCGCGGCGGATGGCGCCGAATTCACTGGGCAGCATCCCTTCGCAAAGGGTCAAACCATCGGCCGCCTTCACCACCGGCACCAGCGGCCCGGGCTCGACCGTCTCGGCCAACAGCGCGCGGCACAGCGCGGCGAAGCGGCGCTCGTCCTTGCGGCCGAAGGCGGTGTGGCAGAATTCCAGCATGGCCGACACCAACTTGGCTTTGGCCGAGGGCGTCAGGCCGTTGACCAGGGCGCCGGGGTCGAAGGCCTCGGCCCGGCCGCCATTGGTGCTGGCGATGGTGCGACTGGAATCCTTGAAATGCAGATCGGCGCCGCGGCACTCCACCGGCCAGCGCAGCGCCATCACGATGCGGGTGCCGCCCCAACTCGTGGGAAGCAGGAAACTGGCATGGGGGCGGGGCAGCCCGGCTTCGGCCGAGTGCGGGATCAGGCGAGCCGACTGGCCTGGGGAACTGCCGTCCCATACCGCCAGGACCGCGTCGCCGACCAGGCGGTGGATGCGAGCGGTTGCAACGTCCAGGCTCTCGGCGAGCATGAAGATCCTTTCGTTGGGATGAGGAAAAGCAAGGGACGCCGGCCCGCCTGGACCGGCGTCCCGTGGGATCAGTGGACGGTGAAGAAGGCGTGCGGATCGTGGTGCACGTCGTCGGCGCTGACGCCCACCAGGGTGATGGTGTTGCCGTGGCCCAGGTCGACCACCGCGTTTCCATGGGTATCGCTGCCCACCCGGCTGGCCAAATCGTCGGCGTTGTGCACGTCCAGGCCGTTGATGCCCTTGGCGATCTGCAGCATGTCCTCGCCCTTGTGGAAGTCGAGGACCACGTCCTGGCCGCTGCCCGAGGAGAACACGAACACGTCGTGGCCGTGGCCGCCTTCCAGCACGTCGTTGCCATGGCCGCCGATCAGCACGTCGTCGCCGTTGCCGCCCTTCAGCACGTCGTTGCCGTCGCCGCCGTCCAGCACATCGTAGCCGTTGCCGCCATCCAGGTGGTCGTCGCCCTGGTTGCCGAACAGAACGTCGTTGCCGTTGTCGCCCGAGATGGTGTCGTTGCCGTCGCCGCCGGTGATCACGTCGTCGCCGCTGTCGCCATGGATTACGTCGTTGCCGGTGCCGCCGGTGATCACGTCGTCGCCGCTGCCGCCATGGATCAGGTCGTCGCCGGCGCCGCCGCGCAGCAGGTCGTCGCCCGAGCCGCCATACAGCTCGTCGTTGCCGTCGTTGCCGTTCAGAATGTCATTGCCGGAGCCGCCGAACAGATGGTCGTCGCCGGCGCCGCCCGAGGCTTCGTCATGGCCGGATCCCCCATAGATCCAGTCGTTGCCATCGCTTCCGAAGATATGGTCGTTTCCGCCCTGACCATAGAGATGGTCATCACCACTTCCACCGAAGATATGGTCATCGCCGCCCATGCCAAATACATTGTCGTTACCGCCATGGCTCCAGATCCAATCGGCGTTTTTGGTCCCGATCAGATCATCTCCGTAGGCGCCCCCATGCAACGTAGCCATATTTATCTACTCCGAAAGTGTTTGTGGCTAAGCGAATGTACTTGGCAGAGGGTGAATTCACGCGGGGCAAAAGTTGGGCAAAACCAGGGCAAACTTGGTCGCTTGCGCGCTCAAGCAGCAGGGTAGGCAGCGACGGTTATCGGGGTGTGAACAGGTGCACGCGCATGCGGGGTAGCGTCCCGGATGCGCGCAAATCCTGGCCCTGTCGCGTCGGGACAGGGCGGTGCCGGGCATACCGAGGACGGGTTATTCCTCGCGCAAGGCGCGGCCCATGCTGTCGGTGATCGGGCTGATCAGGTAATCGAGCATCGTGCGCTCGCCCCCCAGGATCAGCGCTTCCGCGGGCATGCCGGGGTACAGCGTCACCCCCTCAAGCCCATCCAGCGCCCCTTTGTCCAACTCGGCGCGCGCCAGGAAGAACGGCTCACCCTTGGAATCGGTCTGGCGGTCGGCCGAGACGTAGAGCAGCTTCCCGGTCAGCACCGGCACCTTGTGCTGCTTGTACGAGGTCAGGCGGACGTTGACCTTCTGGCCGGGATGAACGTGCTCGATGTCGTTGGGGCTGATGGGCACTTCGACCAGCATGCGCGAATCGGCCGGCACCAAGTCCAGCACCGGCTGACCAGCGACGATGGAACTGCCTGGAGTGAAGAACTTGATGTCGGTGACCGTACCGGCCTCCGGCGCGGTCATGTCCTTGTGGGCCAGCAGGTCCTCGGCGCCCTTCAGGCGCTGGGTCAGGTCGGCCATCTGGGTCTGGGCGTCCTGGAGGTCGCGGGCGACGTCGGCCCGCCAGCTTCCTTCGATGCGGGTGATTTCCAGCTCGGCCTGGGCGATGTTCTCGCGCGCTTCGCCCTGGCGCGACGCCCATTCGCCGATGTCGCCCTGCAACTGGGCCTGTTGGCCCTCCAGCTCCATCACCCGGTCGCGGGTGACGTAGCCCTTGGGCAGCAATTCGCGCGCGCCCGCCAATTGCCGGCTGACGTTGTTGACGCGGGTGCGCCCCGCCGCCATCTGCGCCTGGGCAGCGGAGATCTGAGTTTCGAGCTGGCTGATATGCTTGCGCTGGACCGCCACCGTATTGTCCAGGGTCTGCCAGCGATTGGCGAACAGGCGCTGT
>DATJKV010000481.1:0-2152 GCA_035491155.1 Magnetospirillum sp.
CGCCGCGCCCCTGCTTGTTGTCCTGGGACTGCACCGCCAGTTGGGCCGGTTCAGGCAGGTAGAACTCGTCCGGCATGATGGAGTAGCGGGCCGAGTACTCGTTCAAGGACGCGGTGCGGTGGCGCACCCACTGGCGCATGACGAAGATGGGCAGCTTCACATGCAGCTTGATGACGCAGCCCTCGAACGGGCTGGTGTGCAAATGGCGCATCAGGTAGCGCAGCAGGGCGCGGTCGTCGGCCAGGCTCTTGGTGCCCTTACCGTAGCTCATGCGCGCCATCTGCAGGACCGAGACGTCATCGCCCATGTAGTCCTTCACCGCGATGAAGCCGTGGTCCAGCACCGGATGGTAGACGTTGATGTGCTTCTCCATGCCCTCGGCCACCGGACGGAAGGTGGCGGATTGCTCGCGCACCGGCGCGTCGGCGGGCATGGGCTCGGGCTTCTCGGGATCGGTGGACATGGGCGGATTCACCTGGGCGGAAGAAAATTCGTGGGCGCCTTCATAGCACGGAACGTGCGCCACTCCCATACAGCGCTTCCGCCCGTTCCTGGAACCGGCGGATGATCTTGCGGCTGGCTTCGTGCAGGGTCAGGCGGGCCAGACCGTGCAGGATGGGCGAGCGCATGGTCAAGGACACCTCGGCCTCGACGCGGCAGCCGCCGCCGGGCAGGTCGGAGAAGTTCCACACCAGCCGGAACGAGCGGAAAGGCGCATCGGCCGAGGTGATTTCCAGCCGGTGGGGCGGCTGCGGCCGGGCACGGGTGCGGAAACCCGCATCCACCGGGCCGGCGCCAAAATGGTTGTCGACGATCAGCATATCGCCGTCGCGGCCGACGATCTCGGCCCGGCGGCACCAGGGAATGAAGGCGGGATAGTGTTCGATGTCCACCGCCAGGGAGAACATCTGGTCCGGGCTCACGCTGCGGAAATCGGCGGCGAAACGGCCCGTGACAGGCAACATCAGCGGGTCAGGTTGCGGATGTTGCGCACGAAGATGTTCAGCAGGCCACGGATGAAGGGGTCGGCCTTGGCCAGCTTCTCGCGGAAGGCATCGCGGCCGATGATCACCACCGACACGTCGGTCAGTGCTTTCGCCGTCGCCATGCGCGGCTGATCGTCCACCAGCGCCATCTCGCCGAACAGCTCGCCCTTGGCCAGCGTGGCCAGCAGCAGGCCGTTCTTGCTGATCTCGATCTGGCCTTCCTGGATCAGATAGGCGCGGTCCCCCGAATCGCCTTCCTTGAAGACGTTCTGCCCGGCATAGAAGACCTTCCGCTCGAGAACCTTTCCTTTTTCCATGGCGCCCCTCCAGACCACCTTTCCCGACTTTAGGCACAGAGACGCCGGAAGTCACCCCTTGAGTATGCACAGGGGCGACAAGTGGATAAGGCTTGGTTACACTGGCGTCATGCACGCCACCAGACCGCCCAGCCCATGACCGGCCCCAGCCCCGCCGCCATCCGCGAGCGCCTGCTGATGCGCCTGCGCGCCCTGATGTCGCGCACCGTGGCCAACGGCTGCACCGAGGACGAGGAACTGGTGGCGGCGCGCATGGTGAGCAAGGTGATCGCCCAGGTGGACGGCACCGCTCCGCCCGAGCCGGTGGCGCCGGCACCGGTCTGGGCCGAGCGCGCCTCGCCCGAGTACCAGACCCTGCTGGAGAAGAACACCGCCGAGGCGCTGCTGAAGGCGGCGGTGCAGGAATTGGCGCTGAACCACATCAACACGGTATCGCCCCCACGCCGCCGCATCGATGGCGAACGCACCGAGCGGGTGGACATCCTCGAATTGCTGGAACCGCTGTTTGGCATGATGCTGGTCACTGCCGGCACCCGCATGGGCCGCCAGATTTTGCGCACAATCATCGATGAGCTGGTCTACGAGGGCGCACTGCCGCGCTATCTGGACCTACCCATTGCCCGCTGACGTGCGCCCGCTGACACGCGCCTTCCTGGCCGCGCTCGCCCCGCTGCTGCTGCTAACCGCCTGCGCCGGCTCGGCCCCGCCGATGGCTCCGGCACCCGGCCTGGGCACCGCCACCCCGTGCGCCGGCATCAACACCCCGCCGCCGAGCTACAAGGGACCGGTCGCGCCCAACAGCGGCCCCTGTCCGCCGACATGGACAGCGGGACCACAGGCCACCGGCAC
>DATJKV010000482.1:0-2633 GCA_035491155.1 Magnetospirillum sp.
CAGCTTCGTCATCTGGTCAGTCAGGATTGCGGTTCGTGCCATGGCATGACCCGCAAGGGCGGGCTGGGTTCGCCGCTCACCGCCGAAGCCCTGGCCGGCGTGGGAGACGAGGCGCTGGTTGCCACCATTCTCGACGGCCGACCGGGCACGCCCATGCCGCCCTGGCGCGGCATGCTGTCCGACGACGATGCCCTGTGGATCGTCCGTCACCTCAAGGGAGAGGGACCATGAAGAAGTTGGCCTGCGCCTTCGCCGCGCTGATGCTGTCTGCCTGTACCGCCCAGCCGTTGCGGGGGACCGGCGACATGGGGCTGGTGGTGGAGCGGGCCGACGGTTCGGTGCAGGTCATTGAGACCAGCCACAATACCAGCCTGGCCCGTGTTCCCGGCCTGGGCGACCTGTCCCATGCCTCCATGGTTTATTCCCGCGACGAGCGCTTCGCCTTCGTCTTCGGCCGCGACGGCGGCCTGACCAAGGTGGACCTGCTGGAAGGCCGCATCGTCAAGCGCGTGGTGCAATCGGGCAATTCCATCGGCGGCGCCATCTCGCAGGATGGCTCGCTGGTCGCGGTGGCCAACTACACCCCAGGCGGGGTCAAGATATTCTCCACCGACACCCTGGATCTGGTGGCCGATATCCCCGCCGTCAGCGCCGATGGCAAACCCAGCAAGGTGGTGGGGCTGGAGGATGCACCCGGCAACGTCTTCGCCTTCTCGCTGTACGACGCGGGCGAGATCTGGCTGGCCGACCTCAAGGACCCCGCGCACCCGCAGATCCGCAAATACACCGGCATCGGCAAGCAGCCCTACGACGCCCTGGTGACCGAGGACGGGCACTACTATCTCGCCGGCCTGTTCGGCGAGGACGGGGTGGCGCTCTTGGATTTGTGGAACCCGGATGCCGGCGTGCACCGCATCCTTGACCATTACGGCAAGGGCGAGCAGCCGCTGCCGGTCTACAAGATGCCGCATCTGGAAGGCTGGGCCGCCTCGGGCACCCAGGCTTTCCTGCCCGCCGTCGGTCGGCACGAGGTTCTGGTTGTGGATACCGGAACCTGGCGCGAGGTGGGCCGCATCCCGGTGGCGGGCCAGCCGGTCTTCGCCATGCTGCGCCCCGACGGCCGCCAGCTGTGGGTCAATTTCGCCCTGCCCGACAATGGCAAGGTCCAGGTCATCGACGTGCCCAGCCTGAAGGTGGTCAAGACCATCGAGCCCGGCCCGGCGGTGCTGCACATGGAATTCACCCCGCGCGGCGAGCGGGTGTGGCTGTCGGTGCGCGACGCCGACAAGGTCGCCGTGTTCGACACCCGCACGCTGGAACAAGTGGCCGAGCTGCCGGCGCAGAAGCCCTCGGGCATCTTCTTCACCGCCCGCGCCCACAAGACCGGGCTGTAGGTCATGGCCGCGCCCGTCGCCCTCGATTCTATCGACCGTCGCCTGCTGGATGAGTTCCAGCAGGGCTTTCCGCTGGTGCCGCGTCCTTACGCCCACATGGCCGAGGCCCTGGGTGTCGACGAGGATGAGGTGCTCGATCGCTTGGCCCGGCTCAAGCAAGCCGGAGCGGTGTCGCGGGTGGGCGGGGTGATCCGGCCCCATTCGGTGGGGTGCTCGACGCTGGCCGCCATGGCGGTTCCGGCCGACTGGCTGGAGCGGGTGGCCGAACTGGTCTCGGGCTACCCCGAGGTCAATCACAACTACCAGCGCGACCACCGGCTGAACCTGTGGTTTGTGGTCACCGCCGCGGGTGCCGACGACGTGTGCGCGGTGCTGGACGACATCCGCCGCCGCACCGGGCTGGAGGTTTTGGACCTGCCCATGCTGGAAGACTTTCACATCGACTTGGGGTTCGGGTTGTCATGGGGGTAATGGGCATGGGCGTAATGGGCATGGGGGGAGTGGGCATGGAGGTGAGTGACCGCGACCTCGACCTCATCTCGGCCCTGTGCGGCGGCCTGCCACTCGATTCACGGCCGTACCAAGCGCTGGGCCACGCCATCGGCATGGGCGAGGCGGAAGTGCTGGAGCGTTTGGAAGCGTTGCGGCAGGCCGGCATTATCCGCCGCCTCGGCATCATTGTCCGCCACCACGAACTGGGTTACCGCGCCAACGCCATGGTGGTGTGGGACATCCCTAACGACGAGGTGGCGGAGGTGGGCCGCCGCCTGGGCGCCTGCCCGGAGGTCAGTCTGTGCTACCGCCGGCCGCGCCGGCTGCCCGACTGGCCCTATTGCCTGTTCACCATGATCCACGGCAAGGACCGCGCGCAGGTGGAAGCGTCCCTGGCCGAGTTGGCCGAGCGCGAGGGCGTCGCCCATTACCCGCGCTCCGTGCTGTTCTCGGTCCGCCGGTTCAAGCAGTGCGGCGCCCGCTACGGGCGGAGGCAGGCGGCGGAATGATGGACGATACCGACCGCGCCATCATCGACGCCTTGCAGGATGGCTTTCCCATTTCTTCCCGGCCGTTCGCCGATGCCGCCCGTCCGCTGGGGTTGACGGAGGACGAACTGATCGAGCGCATCAAGTGCCTGCGCGAGCGGGGCGTGCTGAGCCGCTTCGGTCCCATGGTCAATGCCGACCGCTTCGGGGGGCACAACACCCTGGTGGCCATGGCGGTGCCGCCCGAGAATTTTGAATG
>DATJKV010000483.1:0-6816 GCA_035491155.1 Magnetospirillum sp.
TAATCGTCGCCGTACAGCATCATGCCCGGGCGCCGGCCCACCGCTACCTCACACGCCACCTTGATCAGATGGGTGGCCTCGGGCGTGCTCTGGCCGCTGCGGCCCAGGGGGTCGGCGCCGGCCACGTTGAAATAACGCAGCGCCACATAGCGCAGCCCCGAGGCCGCCGCGGTGTCGCGGATGATCTGCTCGGTAAACAGCTTCGAGGTGCCGTAGGGCGTGATCGGCCGGGGCGGCTGGTCCTCGCCTACCGGCAGGCGCTCGGGATTGCCATAGACCGCCGCCGTCGAGGAGAAGATGAAGCACCGCACCCCGGCGATGACGCAGGCTGCCAGCAGGCTGCGGCTGACCGCGGTGTTGTTGCCGTAGTACTTGAGCGGATCGCCGACCGATTCCGGCACTTGGGTCGACCCGGCGAAATGCATCACCGCGTCGCAGCCATGGCCCTGGAGCAACCGAACCATGGTCTCCAAATCGCCCGCATCGCCGTGGACGAAGCTTGCCTTGGCGGCGACACGATCGCGGATACTGGTCGCGAGGTTGTCGACGACAACGACGCGCCAATCGTTTTCAAGCAGTTCCAGGACAACATGGCTTCCGATATAACCGGCCCCGCCGGTGACCAATACACAACCTTTGGCCATGGACTGAACTCCGAGCGACGAATGCTGATATTTTGCACTGCAATATTATTGCATTCTCGCTGAAGCCTTATCAGGCTCTCTTCCAGATCATCGCTGGATAAAATGGGCTAAGGGATGCCTCGATGGATGTCCGCCTACCTCGCTCCGCTGTTCCACAGCAGCACCTTCACCGTCTGCAGGACGATGATGGCGTCCAGGAACATGCTGGCGTTCTTGATGTAATAGAGGTCATAGGCCAGCTTGTGCCGGGCGTCTTCATCGGTGGCCCCATAGGGATAGTTGATCTGCGCCCAGCCGGTGATGCCCGGTTTCACCTCGTGGCGCCGGTCATAATAGGGAATCGTGCGCGCCAGCCGCTCGACGAAGACCGGCCGTTCGGGGCGCGGACCGACGAAACTCATCTCGCCCTTCAGCACGTTGATGACCTGCGGGATCTCGTCGATGCGCAGGATGCGGATGACACGCCCGACCCTGGTGACGCGCGCGTCGCCCTTGGCGGCCCAGACCGGGCCGTCCTTCTCGGCGTCGGTGCGCATGCTGCGAAATTTCAGGATCATGAACGGCTCGCCGCCCAGCCCGGTCCGTTCCTGGCGGTAGAAGATCGGCCCCGCGCTTTCCAGCCGGATCGCCACGGCGGTGAGCACGCTCAGCGGCAGGGTCAGCAGCAGCAGCCACAGGCTGAGCGCCACATCCAGCGCCCGCTTGGCCCCGGCTTGCAGCGCGCTGGGGCGGTAGCCCTCGAACGGGGTTGACGGGCCGGGAGACAGGTCCACCTGGCCGGTCTCGCACTCCCAGAAGCGGGCGTAATGGGTGATATGGATGCCGTGCAGCCGGCAGGCGAGGATATCGCCGACCGGTAGTTCGCCGGCTTGGCCGGGGGCGATGACCACCTCGTCGATGCGCTGCTCCAGACACAAGGCGGCCAGCCCCCCCGGCTTCACCGGGTGGGGAACCGCCGCCACCTGGGCGGCCCGGCGATTGCCCATGGCGGCCTTCAGCGCCCGCACCCGCTCCTCGGGCGCCAGCACCACCACCCGGCGCCGGAAGCCGTCGAAGCTGTCGGCAACGCGGAAGACGGTGCCGCGCAAGGCCAGCAGCAGCAGGAAGAAGCCGGCCAGGACGCCGGCGCACAGGGCCACGTCCCGGGTGGAGGCGCCATCGCCGCGCAGCCAGGCCGCCCCCGCCAGCAGGATCGAGACCGACACCATGATCAACGGGAAGACCACCGTGGCGCGCAGCGCCACCTGGCGCAGCTCGGCCAGGAATTGGCGGTCGTACAGCCCCACCGCGCCCATGCCCGCCACCGCCACCAGGCAGACCAGGGCCGCCGGCACACCGCCGCCCTGGCCGAAAGCCGGGAAGGCCGCCCCCGCCCAGTTGAGCAGGGCGAACAGCAGCACCGTTTCGCACACGGCCAGAGCCACCGCCGTCATGGACAGATAATGGCGGAAGATCCTCAACTTCATGACCATCCCCTTGGCAGCGCTTGGCAGCTGATTTGGGGGCGGGGTCGCCGGCCGGCGATGAAGGCTAAAGGCCAGCCCGCCCGGCCATGTCGGCACCGGACTTATTGCAGTCCCCCCTGCCGTCTCGTCGATTGATGGCCCAGCGCCCGCGGCGCATTTAATGGGGGCGTCCACCGAGGGCTGAGGCATGTCCAAGACCAATGCGAAGACCGCCGCCATGGCGGCCCTGTTCACTCTTCTGTCGCTGGCCGCCTGTGGGCAGCGCCCGCCCGACGCGCCGCTGCTGACCGACGTCGCCAGCGTGCCGGGCGACGATTATCTGGTTGGCCCCAACGACCTGCTGCAGGTCTTCGTCTGGCGCAGCCCCGAGCTGTCGGCCACGGTGCGGGTCCGCCCCGATGGCCGGGTGTCCATTCCGCTGGTCGACGACCTGCCGGTGGCCGGCAAGTCGCCCCAGGCCATCGGCCAGGACATCGAGGCCCGGCTGGCACCCTTCGTCATCACCCCCAAGGTGACGGTGATCATGCAGGAGCTGGTCGGCCCGCCCGACCGCCAGATCCGGGTGATCGGCGAGGCGGCCAAGCCTCAGGCCATCCCCTATCGCAAGGACATGACCGTGCTGGATGTGCTGATTGCCGCCGGCGGCCTGACCAAGTTCGCCGCCGGCAACGACGCGGTGCTGGTGCGGGCCGGCAGCGCATCCTACCGCGTCCGCCTGGCCGATTTGGTGAACCAGGCCGACATGAGCGCCAACGTGAGGATGGCTCCCGGCGACGTCCTGCTGATCCCGCAAAGCTGGTACTGACATGTTCCTGATCCCCGAGATGGCCCGCCGGCCCATCCGTGCCTGCTGGCGGTGGCGCTGGGTCATGCTGCGGACGGCGTGGGTGGTGGCCGTCTGCGGCTGGATGGGGGTGGCCACGCTGCCCGACCAATACCAGGCGGCCACCCGCATCTATGTGGAGACCGAGAACCTGCTGGTCCCGCTCTTGCGCAATATCGCCATCCAGGCCGACGTGCAAAGTCACGTGGAGGTGATGCAGCGCACCCTGCTGAACCGCAACAACGTCATCCATGTGCTGCAGGAGGTGGGCCTGTCGGCGTCCGGCGCCACCGAAATCCAGCGCGAGGAAGCCTATCTGGCCCTGCAGCGGAGCGTCACGGTGACCGCCGAGGGGCGCAACCTGTTCTCGGTCAGCTACCGGAACCGCTCGCCCGAGACGGCGCGCAAGGTGGTGGAAAGCCTGCTAGCCATCTTCGTCGATTCGACCCTGGGGCGGAACCGCTCGAAGATGGAAGGGGCGCGGGCCTTCATCGAAACCCAGATCGCCGAGTACGAGACCCAGCTGAAGCAGGCTGAATTGCGCCTGGCCGATTACAAGGGCAAGCACGCCGAGGTGCTGACCGCCATCGGCACCAATTTCGCCGCCCGCATGGAAGCCGCCCGCGAGGAGGAAAGCGCCGCCCGCATCAAAGTGCAGGAGATCACCGCCACCCGCGACCAGCTGCACCAGAGCCTGGGGCAGGTGCCGGAATACGTCTCCACCGAGTCCTCGCCCCAGGTGATGGTCGGCAATTCCGGCTCGCCCCAGGCCCGCATCATCCAGATGGAGGCCGAGTTGGCGGCCCTGCGCGCACGCTACACCGATGCCCATCCGGACGTGGTGGCCGCCAGCCGGGCGCTGGCCCTGGCCAGGGCCGATCTGGGCGGGCAAGCGTCCCGACCGGTCGCAAGCCGCATCCAAACCCCCAACGTGGTCCATCAGCAGCTCAAGCTGCGTCTGGTCCAGGCCGAATCCGAGCTGGCCACCGCCCGCTCGCGCCACCAGGTGGCGACCGAGACGCTGAAGCGGCTGGCCGGCATGGGAGAAGTGGCCCCCCGCATCGAGGCCGAGCTGGCCGATCTCAACCGGGAATACGGCGTGCTGAAGGGCAAGTACGAGGACCTGCTGAACCGCCGGGAATCCGCCCGCATCAGCGAGGCGGCGGAAAGCAGCGGCGACAAGGTGCAGTTCCGGGTGATCGAGGAGCCCCACGTCCTGGCCCGGCCGGCAGCTCCGAACCGGCTGCTGCTGAACAGCGGCGTGCTGGCGGTGGCCCTGCTGGCGGCGGCAGGCATGGGCTTCCTCATGCACCGTATCGACGACAGCGTCCATTCCCGCGAGACCCTCAGCGAGGAATTCGGCGTGCGGGTCCTGGGCGCCCTGCCCGTCATCGAGGGCTACCGGCGCGCCAAGCGCCAGCACTGGCGCGGCTTCGCCGCCGCCAGCGCCGGCCTGTTCGCCGTCTATCTGGCGATGGTGGCGATTTCCCAGACCGGATGGCTGGCCCGCGCGCTGAAAGGGATTTTCTGATCCATGCCGGAAGAAGCTCACCCCCCCGTGGAACGCCGGCTTTCCCTTGCCGAACGCGCCGCCCAGGCCGGCCGCGCCAAGGCGGCGCTGAGCCGGCCGAGCCGCGAATTGCCAAACGACGCCGCCGCCCAGCGCCGTTTGAAGCAACCGGATCGGCGGGCCCTGGACCTGGAGAGCGCCCATGTGCTGGTGGCCGGCGACACCGCGCAGTCGGTGCACTGTCCCGCCGCCTTGGTCGAAGAACTGCGCATCATCAAGCGCCAATTGCTGGCCACCGCCTTTCCCGACCGGGTCTCGCGCAGCCTGGGGAATTCCAACGTCATCGTCATCACCAGCCCCTCGGCCGGCGAGGGCAAGAGCTTCGTCGCGTTGAACCTGGCGCTCAGCATGAGCTCGGAGCTGGACCGCGAGGTGCTGCTGATCGACGCCGACGCCGGCGGCCATGCGCTGGCCAACCATCTGCACCATGCCGGCCGGCCCGGCCTGATCGACGTGCTGGCCGAGGGGCACGACGACGCCGCGCACGCCATCCTGCCGACGGCGGTCCCCCGCCTGTCCTTCCTGCCCCCCGGCCGCGCCCATCCGCACGCTGCCGAACTGCTGGCGAGCCGGCATATGGCGCAAGTCATAACACGGCTGTCGCTGGCCTACGCCAACGGCATCATCATCATCGACACCCCGGCGGTCCTGCACAGTATCCAAGCCGTCAGCCTGTCGGCCTGCGCCGGCCAAACGGTGGTGGTAGTGGAAAAGGACCGCACTACGCGACGCGCGTTGAAGCGGACCCTATCCTTGTTGGAGGGTTGCGAAAACCTGAGCTGCATCCTCAATATGGCCTCCGCCGAAAGGGATACGTCAGAATACGGAAATCATTGACATGCACGGGAATTGGGCCGCGTGCGGGGGCCTGCTCGCCTTGACGGTGTTCATGGCTCCGGCCATGGCGGGGGAGTGGCGGCTTAATCCGGCGATCGACGTGCAGGAAGCGTGGACCGACAACGCCCGCTCCACCTCCACCGATCGCAAGAGCGATTTCATCACCACGGTCAATCCCAGCTTGCGCCTGGATGGCGAGGGCGCGGGCGTCAAGGCGGCGCTGGAATACGGTTTCGCCTACGACCTATATGCCGCCAGCAACGATTTGAGCGGCTGGCGCCACGACGGGCTGGGCGTGGTCGACGCCGACGTGATCCCGGACCTGTTCTCCATCGGCGCGCGCGGCGCCATTGCCGAGCAGACGCTCAATCCCGTGGGCGTGCAGACGGCGGGCGACCGTACCGCCGCCGCCAACCGCACCCGCGTCGCCACCTACAGCGTGACCCCGCAGCTGTACCACCGCTTCAATTCCTGGGGCATCGGCCGGGCGCTGTATCGCCATGACGAGACGCTGTACCTGTCCGAGGATGTCGGCATCAACCCCACGACGCAGCCGGCCGACAGCATCGGCGACACCGGACGGGTCGAGCTGCGCAGCGGCGAGGATTTCGGTCGCCTGCTGTGGCGCTATGGCCTGGACACCACCCGCGTCGACCGCAGCGGCGAGATCTTCACCGGCACCGCCAACCGGGTGGACGGCGAATACAAGCTGGTGAGCCAATTCGGCCTGCTGGCCCATGTGGGCTATGACGTGCTGAACGACACCTATCTGGATAGCGACCGTTTCGGCGGCGTGTTCTATGGCGGCGGTGCGCACTTGGCGCTATCCCCCGACACCGATCTGCGGGCCGAGGTGGGCAAGCGCTATGACGGCGTGGACGTCAACGTCCTGGCGCGCTACCGCATCGGCCCCAAGACCAGCATCAACCTGGCCCACGACACCCAGGTCACCACCGAGGGGTCGATCCTGGCCGGCGCGCTCGACGACGTGCAGCGCGACGAATCTGGGCACTTCATCGACCCGTTCTCGGGGCTGAAGGCCGACCCCACCATGTCGCCGCTGGGGCGTTCCAGCTCGCTGTTCAAATTGCGCAGTACCGAAGCCGCCTTCAATTATGGCGGAAGCCGCAGCAGCGTCACCCTGACGGCCGGGCTGACCAGCCGCAAGGACTTGGCCCGCGCGCCGGGCACGGAAAGCGCCAACGGCCACGCCTTCACCATCGGCCTTGCCGCCCAGCACGAACTGAGCGAGCGGCTGAGAGTGGTCCTGCGTCTGGCGCACGACAACATCACCGATACCGCCACCCCCGGCGGCGACGGAATGCAGGACCGCATAGCCGTGGACCTGCTGTACGAGGTCACCCCCACCTTGATCGCCAGGATCGGCTATCGATACGTCGATATGCAGCCTGATCAGGGAGCGGGCATGACCGAGAACATGGTAATCATGGGGGTGCGCAAAACCTTCTGAGGTAG
>DATJKV010000484.1:0-12540 GCA_035491155.1 Magnetospirillum sp.
GTATCCGCCGCCTTGCCCTCACCGCCGCAATCGCCCTGTTCCCCGCGGCAGCCCTGGCACAGGGCGTGCCGTCCTACGAGCCGCCCGCTCCCGTGGGGCCGCCGGTGCGCGATGGCCAGGTGATGGAGAAGGTGGGGAAGGCCGACGGCGCCGCGTTCGGCGAACAGGCCGGCACCGTGGCCGGCTTTGCCGATGCCTACCGCCGCAACGGCAAGCCGCGCCTGGCGCTGTACTGGAACCGCCAATTGTCCGAGGCGCTGTCCGACTGGTATTCCGACGTGCGCGTGGTCAACGGCACGCAGACCAATTCCTCCATGTCGGGCGATTTCAACCTGAACCAGTCGGGCAACAGCCAGAACACGCTGGAGGTCCAGCGCCGCGTCCAGGACTCGCGCCGGGGCATGACGACGGAAAGCTTCGAGTGGGAATTCCAGGAGGCCTACCTGGCCCCCTTCCTCGAGGCCGGTGCCACCATCGTCGACCGCGGCGCCATGATGCGCCTGACCGCCGCAGACCAGCCCACCGACAGCGAGAAGACCATCGAGGTGCGCGGCCTTCAGGGCAAGGCGGACTATTTGCTGGAAATCCTGGTTTCGCCCAACTGGAAGTCCACCACCGGCTACGAGCTGCGCACCCGCATCATCGACATCAAGACCGGCGCCATTGTCGCCATGGTCAATTCCAAGAACCTGAAGGAATGGAACCCCGAGAAGCCGGTGCTCGCCACCGAGCACGGCTTCGTCGATCCCAAGGACGCCGACGACGAGGACGAGAGCTTCGGCCCGCAGGGCGAGGATAAGTACAAGGCGACCAATTCCGGCTTCGTCAAGCGCCGCAAGCCGCCGAAGCTGTCCAAGATCGCCCAGAACCTAGCCTACAACACCATGAACGGCCTCATGCGCCAGTGGAAGTAAGGTGACGCGATGAAGAGACTGATGATCCTCGCCGCCCTGCCGCTGGCGCTGGCCGCCTGCTCGGGCGACGAGCGCCTGACCCCGGCGCCGGGCGAGCATCCCGGCTGGCCCCAGCCCAGCCCGCCGCGCCCGTCGACCGCGCCACTGCCGTTCACCGACAATTACGCGCCCCACTCGGGCACCACCGTGGCCAGCCCGCCGGCCGACGCCAACGGCAACGTTCCCTTCGCCGTGCGCGGCCAGATCGACACCCCGGTGCTTCAGACGCCCACCCCCAGCGCGCCGCCGGCGGAGTCGCATCCGGGCACGCAGTAAGCCCTCGTCTAGACCTCTCCCGCAGCGCGGGAGAGGGTTCCATAACCACGCGCCCCCTGCTATCGTCCGCATCCATTTGCCAAGTCAGGAGCAGACGATGTCCGAGGTGCAGGTCGCCATTCTGGGAGCCAGCGGTTATACTGGGGCCGAGTTGGTGCGCATGCTGGCGGGCCACCCTGAATTCCGCATCGCCGCCCTGACCGGCGACCGCAAGGCCGGGCAGCCGCTGGCCTCGGTGTTCCCGCACCTGGCCAAGCTGGACCTGCCCGATCTGGTCGCCATCGCCGACGTGGATTTCGACAAGATCAACGCGGTGTTCTGCTGCCTGCCGCACGGCACCACGCAGGAGGTCATCGCCGGCCTGCCCGACCATGTGTCGGTGGTGGACCTGTCGGCCGATTTCCGGCTCACCAGCCTGGACGCCTACGCCACCTGGTACGGCCACGCCCATAAGGCGCCCGAGCTGCAGAAGGAGGCCGTGTACGGCCTGACCGAGCTGAAGCGCGAGGCCATTCGCTCGGCCCGGCTGGTGGCCAATCCCGGCTGCTATCCCACCTCGGTGCAGCTGCCGCTGGTGCCGCTGCTGAAGGCCGGCCTGATCGAGACCTCGGACATCATCATCGACGCCAAGTCGGGCACCTCGGGCGCCGGCCGCGCCGCCAAGGAGGCCAACCTCTATTGCGAGGTGACCGAGGGCATCCATGCCTACGGCGTCGCCAGCCACCGCCACGCCCCCGAGATCGAGCAGGAGCTGTCGGAAGCCGCCGGCTCGCCGCTGCTGGTCGCCTTCACGCCGCACCTAATGCCCATGAGCCGGGGCATGCTGTCGACCATCTACGTGCGCACCGCCAAGGGCGCCAAGGCGGCCGACCTGCGTGCCGAGTGGAACAAGGTCTACAAGGACGAGCCGTTCATCGGCGTGCTGCCCGAGGGCGCGGTGCCGGCCACCCGGCATGTGCGGGGTTCCAACTTCTGCTTCATGAATGCCTTCGACGACCGTCTGCCCGGCCGGGTCATCATCACCTCGGTGATCGACAACCTGGTCAAGGGCGCCTCGGGCCAGGCGTTGCAGAACATGAACCTGATGTTCGGCCTGCCCGAAACCACCAACCTGGAGCAGCAGCCGCTGTTCCCGTAAGGAGCTTTCATGACCGGCCTGATCCTGCCCTACAAGGGCACGCTTCCGACCATCGATTCCAGCTGCTTCGTCGCGCCGAACGCCACCGTCATCGGCGACGTGGTGATCGGCAAGGACACCAACGTCTGGTTCAACGTGGTCATCCGCGGCGACGTGCATGAGATCCGCATCGGCGAACGCACCAACATCCAGGACGGCACCATCGTCCACGTGACCTCGGGCAAGTTCGGCACCTACATCGGCTCGGACATCACCATCGGCCACGGCGCGGTGCTGCACGCCTGCACCCTGGAGAACGGCTGCTTCATCGGCATGGGCGCCACCATCCTGGACGGCGCCGTGGTGGAATCGGGCGCCATGGTCGCCGCCGGCGCCGTGGTCACTCCGGGCAAGCGGGTGAAGACGGGCGAGCTGTGGGCCGGCAACCCGGCCAAGATGATGCGTGAGCTCAAGCCCGAGGACACCGCCTTCTTCCCCAAATCCGCCGCCAATTACGTGGCCCTGGCCGAACAATATCGATCGGAAATCGGCTAAGGAAGGACGGCGATGAGCGGGAAGCGCACCGGCCTGTTGTCGCGCATCGCCGCCCCCATCGCCAAGGTGGCGCGCCGGGTGGCACGCCGCCGGCAGGAGGACGAGGACGACGAGATCCGCCGCCTGCTTGACGAGGTGCTGTCGGGCAATGCCACCGAGCCCACCCGGCTGACCGACGATGCCTTCCGCATGGTCACCGAGCACCTGGCCAAGCAGGAGGAAGGCGCCTTTCAGGTCAAGCTGCACGTCATCTCGCTGGTGGAGTTCCGCGAGGCGGTCGGTGACAAATGGCTCAAGGTCGCCGACAAGGTGATGATGATCGCCGAAGGCGTCATCAACCTGCACCTGGGCGCCGGCAATCTGTTCGGCCGCCAGGGCGACGATTTCTTCATCCTGATCTTCCGTACTTGCGACAACAGCGAGGCCCGCCGCCGCGCCGTCACCATCGCCCAGGAACTTGGCACCCGTCTGGTGGGCGACCAGTTCCTCGGCAACGAGCGACCGCTGGCGCTGGCCGCCGAATTGTCCATGGAGGACGGCCTCAACGAGGACGGTTCCCTCAACCTGGGCGCGGTGGACCAGGCGGTCGGCCAGATGCGCTCCATCATCGCCAGCCGGACCAAGGACGGGGCGCAAGCGCCACGGGCCTGGATGCGCAACTCTCCCCGCGCGGAAGAGGACAAGAGCCTGCGCGCCCACCTCAAGCCCAGCCGGCCGGCCCCGCATCGTCCCCGGGCCGCGGACAAGCCGCCGATCCAATGCATACCTGAGCCGGCCCCCAAGGCGCCGCCCGCCGACCCCGGCTGGCAGAAGCTGAACCTGGGCAAAGAGCAGACGGAAAAGGCCCCCACCTGGATCATCCTGGATGCCGGCCCGGACAAGACCGCAATCCCCAGTAATTTCGACATAGTCGAGGATTTGGGCGCCGAACCCATGCCGGCCGACGCCAAGCTGTCGCTGATCTGGCGCCCCACCTGGGTGGCAGCCGGTGAGATCATCGGCGCCTATGAGGCGCGCATCCAGCGCGTCGATGCCGAGGGCAGAACGCCGCTGGAGGGCACGCGGGCCTATCCGCGCGACGACGAGCCGGCCGCCAACGCGCTGGACCGCTACCGCATCGCCAATGCCACCCGCGACTTCCGCACCTCGGAGGCGGCGGGCAACAACTCCACCGTCATCGTTCCCATCCACTGGCTGACGCTGACCAGCGAAAACCGCATGGAGTTCCTGGCTCCCTTCGCCGACGTGACCCGTCAGTCGCGCGGCGCCCGTGTGGTCATCGAGTTGTTCGGCGTCCCGCCCGAGGTCAAGTCCATTACCCTGGGCGCCGCCATCGCCCAGGCCAGGGAACTGTGCCGCGAGGTGTTCCTGCGCACGCGCCTGTCCGACCCGCGCGCGGTTGCCGCCCTGGATGCCGGCGCCAGCGCCATCGGCGTCGACTTGGCCGAGTTGGTAATCGCCGAGCGCACCGATGACGACCACCTGCTAGAGGCGCTGGAGGCTTTCCAGGCCCAGGCCGCCAAGTCCCGCCTGGCCGCCTATGTCTGGGGCGCCCGTCGGCGCAAGGTCATCGTCGGGGTGGTGCAGAAGGGCTTCGCCATGGTCAACGGCCCGGCACTGATGAAGGACATTCCGCGCCCGGCCAAGGTGCTGCCGGCCCCCAAATCCCGCTTCATGCCAAGCTGACCATGAGAGCGTTGGTCGCATCGCTGGCCCTGATCGCCGTCATGGTGTTCTCGGTGCTGCGCGCTGTCTGGGAATGGCCGCCGGCCGGCCCCGCCGCCGCCGCGGCGCTGGGCATCTACCTTGTGCTGGAGGGCTGGGCGGCCAAGCGCGGCGGCCTGCGCGTGGTCGGCATGGGCCTGGCGGCGGCGCTGGGCGCCATCCTGTTCCATCCCCATCCCTGGCCTCTGATCGTCGAGGCCGGCACCAAGGCCGCCGCCCTGATCGGACTGTTTACCGCGCTGGGATTTCTGCGCGAGGCGGCCGAGACTTCGCCGTTGATCCAGCGCGCGGGCGAATTGATGGTGCGCCAGCCGCCCGGCCGGCGCTATCTGACCCTAGCCATCGGCAGCCACCTTATCGGCCTGGTGCTGAATTTCGGCATTCTGCCTTTGGTCGCCACCATGGTGGTCAAGGGCAACACCGCCGAAGCCGCCGGCGGCAACGCCAAGGTGGTGGCCATCCGCCAACAGCGGATGATGACCGCCATCCTCCGCGGCTTCGCCGTCATGACCGTGTGGTCGCCGTTGTCGGTGTCCTTCGCCGTCATGCAGAACGCCGTGCGCGGCCTGTCGTGGTGGCCGCTCTTGGGCTTCCAGCTGGTGCTGACCGGCATCCTGATGCTGCTGGGCTGGTGGATGGACCTGCGTGCCTTCCCGCCGCCATCCGCCGGCTCCATTCCGGAGACCGCCGAGCCGCTGGACTGGGGACCGGCCTGGCGATTGTGCGCCCTAGTGGCGGTGGTTGTGGTGGCCTCGGTGGCGGTGGCCGAAGCGCTGTCGGTCCGGCTGGTGGTGGGCGCCATGCTGGTGGTGCCGCCAGCCGCCGTGCTGTGGCTGATCGCCCAGCATCGCACCGTCTGGCCGGCCCTCGTTCACCTGGGGCGCCAATTGACCGTCTCCATGCCCGGCTTCCGCGAAGAAGTCACCATGCTGGGCGGCGCCATGTTCCTGGGCTCGCTGCTGGTGGCCTTCATCCCCCCCGAGACCACCATCCGACTGATCGCCGCCTTCCCGCTGCCGGCGGTGGCGGTGCTGATCCTGGCGGCATGGTCGGTGATGGTGCTGGCGCAATTCGGCATTTCGCAGATCGTCACCGTCACCATCCTGGGCGGCGCGCTGGCCTCGCTGGCCGGCCACGGCGTGCCGCCGCTGGCGGTGGCCAGTGGCCTGATGGGAGCCTGGGCGCTGTCGGTCTGCGCCACCCCGGTGGGTGCCGCGGTGCTGTCCATTTCGCGGCTTTCGGACGTGCCCATGCGCACCATCGCCCGCGAGTGGAACGGCCGTTTCGTCATCACCGGCGCTTTGCTGCTGGCCGTCTGGCTGCTCGGCCTCTGCCTATTCCTGGACTAAACTCAACTCCTGGTATAAGGTTCATTCACAAAACAGACACAAGGAGGGGGCATGGGGGCCCTGAAGTCCAATGATTCGGTGGACGGCAAGCTCTCCGCCGCGCTGGAGCGCCTGGAAGCCTTGACCGGCGCTGCCGGCGAGCATGATCCCGCCCACGACCATCCTGACACGGTTGAAGAAGCGGTGCGCCGCCTGAAGGGCAAGCTGCCCGAGAAAGACCGCCGCGCCGCCGGGGACTGACTCTCTATCCCAAACGCTCCTGCTTAAGGAAGGGCGGACCACCCCATCTGTACGGGGATGGACGCCCCCCAGCCCGCACCACCGCCTCGCTCGCCGCCCTCCCCTCACCTGCCGGGGCTGAATGGCCTGTTCGTGCTGGCGGTGCTCTATACTCTTCATTTCGCCGCCGGGCTGATATTGCCGCTGCTGGTGGCCCTGCTGCTGGCCATCCTGCTGGCCCCGGTGGCGCAAGTCCTGCGCCGGCTGCATTTCCCCCGTGCCCTGGCGGCCGCCCTGATCACGGCCTCGCTGGTGCTAGGCCTGGGCTGGGGCATCGAGATGTTGGCGGCACCGGCGGCCGAATGGCTGGACCGGGCGCCGCAATCCCTGCGACAGCTCGAGGGCAAGTTGCGGCCGTTGAAGGGCTCGCTAGAGCAGGTGGAGAAGACCACCGAGCAGGTGGAGCGTATGGCCGCTGGCAGCAACGCGCCGACACCCACGGTCAAGGTGCGCACCTTCGCGCTGGGCCCGCTGGCCGTGGCGGGCACCCTGCTGGCGCAGATCGTCGTGGCGGTCGTGCTCCTGTTCTTCCTGCTGTCCTCGGGCCACCGCCTGCTGCGCCAGGCCGCCAGCCTGCCCGCCGACAAGAGCCGCCGCCGCCGGGTGTTCGCGGTGGCGCGCCGCATCAAGGCCGACGTGTCGGCCTACTTGGGGACCATCACCCTGATCAACACCGGCATGGGGTTGGCCGCCGCGCTCGCCCTGTGGGCACTGGGCATGCCCAATGCGGCCTTGTGGGGCGTCTTGACCGGGGTGCTGAACTACATCCCCTATGGCGGCCCCTACACCACCATGGCAGTGGTCGGGCTGGTGGGCCTGTTGACCTTCGACGAGATGTGGCGCGCGCTGCTGGCCCCTGCCGTCATCTTGGCTCTGCACGTAGCCGAGTCCGACGTCATCACGCCCATGGTGGTGGGCCGCCGCCTGACCCTGCCGCCGCTGATGGTGTTCCTGTCCCTGACGGTGTGGACCTGGATGTGGGGCATAGCCGGAGCCATCCTGGCAGTACCCCTGCTGGTCGTTCTGAAGGTGGCGGCCGACCATGTGGAGGCATTACGCCCCCTGGCCCCCTTCCTGGGAGGCAGCGACCGCCGGAAGGTTTGAAGCGGCGAGGACGTGCCGGTACACTCGCCGCGTTCAAGGAGTGCCGTATCCATGCGCAACGCCGCCCTCATCGTCGGGGCCGTGCTGGCCCTCATGCTGCTGCTGGCCACGGCGGTCCCGCCACTGCTCGACTGGAGCCGCTACAAAAGCGAGATCGTCGCGCGGGTCGAGGCCACCACCGGCCGCCCGGTCGCGGTGGACGGCCCCATCTCGTTGCGGCTGCTGCCCAGCCCGCAATTGTCGGCCGCCCAGGTGATGGTAGGCAACCCCGCCGGCACGACGGGCGAATTGGCCCGCATCGGACACCTGCGCCTGGATCTGGCGTTTCTGCCGCTGCTGAGGGGAAAGGTGCGGGTGCAGGCGCTGGAACTGGACCGCCCGGTGATAACCCTGGCGCACCTGCCCGATGGCCGCGCCAACTGGCGTTCGGCCAAGCCCAAACCCGAAGCCGAGGGCAACGAAGCCAATCCCGCCCGCCGCTCCACCCGGACCGAGCCGCCGCCGGCGCCCGAGCCCGAGGACGAAAGACCGCCCTTCCAGCAGTTGATCGTCCATGACGGCCGCATCTTCTACGGCGATTCCCTGCAGGTGGCCGACCTGGACGCCGAAATCGTCCTGGGCGGCCGCAACGGTCCATTCCAGATACGCGGCAAGGCCAATCTGGGCGGCGTCGCCGTTGCGCTGGAGGGCGTCGCCGAGCACCTGACGCCCGGCCGCGCCAGTGCCGCGACCTTGAATTTGCGGCTGCCCGGCGACGACACCAGGGCGGAATTCTCCGGCTTGGTCACCCAATTGTCCGCCGGCAAGAGCCTGCGCGGCCATCTGACTGCCAAGGCCGGCGACCTCGCACGCACGCTGACCCGCCTGGGCCGCCCGGCACCGGTGCCGCCGGGCCCGCTTAATCTTGAAGGCGACCTGCAGTTGTCACCCGAAGAGGCCGGCATCTCCAACCTGGACGTGACCGTGGGCGACCAGCGAGTCACCGGTTCCGTCTCCGCCGCCCTGGCGACCACGCCGCAGATGGATGTGCGGCTGTCCGCCGCCGCACTCGACCTGGACAAGTGGCGCGCCTCGGACGCGCCGGGTTTGGGCGCCGCCCCGGTCACCGCGCCGCCAGCGACGACCCCGCCGGTCCCTGCCGCCACTCCCGCCTCCTCACCGACAGCCGGCGGCTTCACGTTGCCCAAGGGCCTGTTCGCCTCGGCCAATCTGGCGGTGGATTCCCTGACGTGGCGCGGCCAATCAATCCGCCAAGCCCGCTTGGAAGCGGTGCTGGACCAGGGCGAATTGATGGTGTCCCAAGCCTCGGCCCAACTGCCCGGCGCCAGCGAATTGGCGGCCGACGGCAGCCTCTCGGCCGATCAGGGCCGTCCCGCCTTCGACGGGCGCGTACACCTGAAATCCGCCGATCCCCGCGCCCTGCTGGCCTGGGCCCAGATCAAGACGGACAAGTTGTCCGAGAGCCGCCTCCGTAGCGTGGATCTGGCGAGCCCGCTGAAGGTGTCCTGGCCCGAGATCAAGCTGGAGGGCTTCCGCCTTGCCGTGGATTCCAGCCGCGCCCAAGGCTCGGCCACAATCCGCGCCGAGCAGCCCGTCGCCCTGGCGTTGACCGCCAAGATGGACAATGCCGACCTGGACCTGAACGGCCGACTGGCCGGCGGCCGCCTTGAGGACGGCGCCTTCAAGCTGTCTAGCCCGCAGGGGCTGAAGCCTCTTCTCGCGTGGGGCATCCGCCTGCCACCGGCACTGGAAAAGCTGGGCGCGCTAGACGCCGAGGGTACCGCCAGCGGCTCCACTGATTCCCTGGCGGTGGATTTCAAGGCGCAAAGCGGGACCACCCAGATTGCCGCAAAGGGCTCGGTGAAGCCAAACCTGCTGGACTTCCCACATCTGACCCTGGGGCTGGGCCCCAACACGGTAAACGGTCAGGCCCGTGCCGATCTGAGCGGTGCCAAGCCCTCGCTTACCGCCGATCTGTCCGCCGATGCGCTGGTGCTCGATTCTCTGCTGGGATCCGAGCGCACCGGCTTGCTGCTGCCCGGCGGCCGGCTGCTGCCCTCCACTATGGAGCCGCAGAAGGCCCCGGTCGTGCCGGCCGGCATGGTGGGTGCCGGCGAAAGCCCGTTCAGCCACGAGCCCATGGACCTGTCGGCGCTCGACAGCCTCGACGCCAAGGTGTCGTTGCGGGCCGGCCACGTCACTTCCAAGGGCTGGCGGTTGGACAATGCGGTGGCCAACGCGGTGCTGCAAGGCGGCATCGTCACCCTGGAAAAGTTGACCGGCAAGCTGCTGGGCGGCGATTTCAGCCTTACCGGCAAGCTGGCCGCCAACGGCACCGCCTCGGCGCAGATGACCGTGCTGGGTGCCGATCTGGGCACGGCCAAGCTCAAAGCCGGTGGCATGACGGTAACGTCCGGCCGCCTGGACACCGAGACCAAGCTGACCACCCAGGGCCGCTCGTCGCAGGAAATGGCGGCACACCTCAACGGCGAGAGCCGACTGCTGGTACGGAACGGCGTCCTGGACGGCTTCGATCTGCCGGCGGTGAACCGGCAGCTCGGCAACCTGCGCAACATCGGCAGCCTGCTGGGCGTGGCGCAGGCCGGACTGGCCGGCGGGCAGACGCCCTTCTCCCAACTGACCGGCACCTTCCATGCCGAGAACGGTATCATCACCAGCCATGACCTCAAGCTGGAGGCCGATGGCGGCGGCGCCACTGCCGATACGGAGGTCAACCTGCCTGACTGGACCACCCGCACCACCATCGCCTTCCACCTGGCCAACGCCCCGCAGACGCCGTTGAACGCCCGGTTGGAGGGACCGCTGGAGAACCCGCGCAAGATCATCGACGTCAACGCCATCCAGCAATATTTGGTGTCGCAGGGGTTGGGCCGGGCGATGCGGAACAAGGATCAGGCCCCCGCCCCGGGCGATGGCCAGCAACCTGAGCAGCCGCGCGAGAAGAACACGGGCAAGAACATCTTAAAGAACTTGTTGAAGGGACTGGGCGGCCAGTAGCATCCTTTCCTGAAACATCAGGGGAGGATGCAATGTCGTTCTTGGCCCGTTTCACCCTGGTTGCGGCACTGATGCTGGCCGCCGCTTCGGCCCAGGCGGCCGACAGGATCGGCATCATCCTGATGCACGGCAAGCAGGGCTCGCCGGACAAGTCCATCACCAGCCTGGCCTCGGCGCTATCCTCCGAGGGCTATCTGGTGGCGACCCCCGAGATGTGCTGGTCCAAACGCCGCATCTACGACAAGCCCTATGAGGCCTGCATCGCCGAGTTGGACAAGGCAGCCGAATCCCTGCGCGCCGACGGCGCCACGGCCATCGTGGTGGCCGGCCATTCCCTGGGCGGCAATGGCGCCCTCTACTACGCCGCCACCCGGCCGGTGAAGGCGGTGGTCTCGCTGGCCGGCGCCCACAATCCCGAACGCTTCGTCAGCCGCAGCGAAATCGCCGAGAGTCTGGCCAAGGCCAAGACCATGATCGCCGACGGCCGCGGCGCCGAGACCGCCAATTTCAATGAAGTCAATTCCGGCTGGACCTTCACCGTCAGCTGCAGCGCCGACACCTATGCCAGCTTCTTCGATCCGGCCGGATCGGCGGTCATGCCGCAGACCATCGCCCGCATCCAGGCGCCCATCCTGTGGGTCAGCGGCGACCGCGACAAGGGCCAGCAGGCGGTGCCGGCCATCTTCGCCAAGGCGCCAGCCAATCCGCTGAACCGCCACGTGGTGGTGTCGGCCGACCACCTAGACACCCCCGACGCAGCCATTCCGGCGGTGCGGGAATGGCTGCGCGGGGTGGCCGCCCAATAGCGGCCACCCCGCGGCACTATCAAACCTTCGGCAACGCGGCCAGCGCGGCCTTCAGTTCCTCTTCCTCGAAGGCCACGTCGCGCAGATTGCCGGCGAAGAAGTCGGTATAGGCCTGCATGTCGAAATGGCCGTGGTCCGACAGGTTGAACAGGATGGTCTCGGCCTTGCCCTCGGCCTTGCAGCGCAGGGCCTCGTCGATGGCGCCCTTGATGGCGTGCGACGATTCGGGCGCGGGGATGATGCCCTCGGCGCGGGCGAACTGCACGGCCGCGGCGAAGCACTCGGTCTGCCAGTACGAGCGCGCCTCCATCAGGCCCAGCTCCTTCACGTGGCTGACCATGGCCGACATGCCGTGGTAGCGCAGACCACCGGCATGGCTGCCCGGCGGCATGAAGGTAGAGCCCAGGGTGTGCATCTTGGTCAGCGGGGTCAGGTGCCCGGTGTCGCCGAAATCATAGGCGTACTTGCCGCGGGTCAGCGACGGGCACGAGGCCGGCTCAACGCCGACGACGCGGGTCTTGCCGCCGTTCTTCAAGTTCTCGCGGATATAGGGGAAGGCCAGGCCGGCAAAGTTGGAGCCGCCGCCGGTGCAGGCAACCACCACGTCAGGCGCCGTGTCGGCCATCTCCATCTGCAGGATGGCTTCCTCGCCGATCACGGTCTGGTGCAGGCAGACATGGTTGAGCACGCTGCCCAGCGCGTACTTGGTGTCGTCGCGGGTGGCCGCCACTTCCACCGCCTCGGAAATGGCGATGCCCAGCGAGCCGTTGGAATCCGGGCTCTTTTCCAGGATGGCGCGGCCGGCGTTGGTCAGGCTCGACGGGCTGGCGATGCAGCGGGCGCCGTAGGTTTCCATCAGGGCGCGGCGATAGGGCTTCTGGTTGTAGGAAATCTTCACCATGAAGATTTCCACCTCCAGCCCGAACAGCGAGCCGGCGAAGGCGAGCGACGAGCCCCACTGGCCGGCGCCGGTTTCGGTGGCCAGGCGCTTGACGCCCTCCTGCTTGTTGTAGAAGGCCTGCGGCACCGCCGAGTTGGGCTTGTGGCTGCCGGCGGGCGAGACACCTTCGTACTTGAAGAAGATCTTGGCCGGGGTATCCAGCGCCTTCTCCAGGCGCCGCGCGCGGATCAGCGGCGCCGGACGCCACAGACGATAGACCTCGCGCACCGGCTCGGGGATGTCCACCCAACGCTCGGTGGTCATCTCCTGCTCGATCACCGCGCGCGGGAAGATGGGCGCCAGATCATCGGCCGAAACTGGCTTCAGGGTGCCGGGGTGCAAGGGCGGCGGCAGCGGCGTCGGCAGGTCGGCGGCCAGATTGTACCAGGCCTTGGGCAGCTTGTCCTCGGGCAGGAGA
>DATJKV010000485.1:0-4685 GCA_035491155.1 Magnetospirillum sp.
GGCTGTTCCCCGGGAAAGCAAACCTTCCCGGTATGTCCACTACCTCATTAACGCTTAACCGATGCTTAAACGCCGAGCAATGAAGCGAAATAAGAATAAATCCAAGGCAGACGACCTTTTTGGGTAGGTTTTTGCGCTGCAATAGTTAAGCACAGCAAATAACACACGCTTAACGTTCAGGCTTGCGTCCAAAGACGATTTGACCCAAAAACCTGCGCCATGAATTATCGCCACGCCTATCACGCCGGAAATTTCGCCGACGTCCAGAAGCACGCCGTCCTCGCCCTGGTGGTCGAGCACCTGAAGCGCAAGGAGGGTGCCTTCTGCTATCTCGACACCCATGCCGGCATCGGCGCCTACGACCTGGCCTCGGTGCAGGCCGAGAAAACCGGTGAATGGCGGAGCGGCATCGGCCGGGTGATGGCGGAGGCGGACCCGCCGGCCGAGCTGAAGCCGTACCAGGATGCCGTCGCCGCGCTCAATCCGCAAGGCGGCCTCCAGTTCTATCCCGGTTCTCCTGCCCTGGTGGCGGCCCTGGCCCGGCCGCAGGACCGGCTTGCCCTGTGCGAGCTGCATCCCGAGGATTCCGCCGCCCTGCGCCACCGCTTTGCCGCCGACCCGCGGGTGGGCGTCCACCACATGGATGGCTATGTCGCCTGCAAGTCGCTGCTGCCGCCGCCCGAGCGGCGCGGGCTGGTGCTGATGGACCCGCCTTTCGAGGTGAAGGACGAGTTCGCGCGTATGCGGCAAGGCCTGGCCCAGGCGCTCAAGCGCTGGCCTACCGGGCTGTACGCCCTGTGGTATCCCATCAAGGCGCGCGAGCCGGTGGCCCGCTTCCACGCCGACCTGGCCATGCTGGGCCTGCCCAAGTCCCTGGTGGCCGAGGTGATGATCGCCGGCGACGACGCCCCCGACCGCCTGAACGGCGCCGGGCTGGTGCTGGTCAATCCGCCATGGAAGCTGGACGAGTCCTTGGCCGCCCTGCTGCCCTGGCTGGCCCGCGTCCTGGCCCCGGACACCGGCTTTTCACGGCTGGAATGGCTCGTGCCCGAGCAATCTTAAGCCTCGGTATAATCAACCTGAGTCTTTTGCCCTTTCGCCCATTAGGCGGCAGCACGGCACACTTTCGTTGTGAGCAAGAGGCTCGACGAGGTGACCATGCTGGTGCCATGGCAAAAAGACTTCGAACTCGGCCGCCCCGCCGCCGATGCCGAGCATCGGGAAGTGGTCGACCTGCTCAATGAGCTGGACGTCTGCCTGGCCGATGACACGCCCGGCGACGATATCGACCGCGCGTTAACCGAACTGGGCGACCTGCTTGCCCATCATCTGGAACGCGAGCAGGCCATGGAGGCCCAGGTGGTCGATTCCCTGCGCCGTCTCAGCCAAGGCCAGAACCGCAGCGACCTGCGCGCCCTGGCCTATTGGTGGCTGAACCACCTGTGCCGACACCACGGCATCGCCGTTTGACCCCCGACTAGATCGCGGTGACGTTCACCGCGTCCACTCGCCAGCCCTCAGGCGTGCCCTCGATACGGGTGAGCGACAGCGGCAGGATGGAAAAGCGCAGCGCCTGCGCCGGTTCCAGCCCCAGCGCCATGGCCAGCGCGGCACGGATGGTGCCGGCGTGGACCACGGCGACCACATCACGGCCGGGGAATTGATCCGACAACCTGCACATGGCCCGGCGCACCCGGGCACACATCAGGGCGAAGCTTTCGCCCTCGGGCGGCAAGGTTTCGGCCGGGTCGGTCCAGAAGGCCGGCAGGTCGGGATCCTTGGCGGCCTCCAGCTCCATCCAGCTCTTGCCCTGCCAGCGGCCGAAATTCTGCTCCATCAGGTCGGGCTCGATCACCGGCGGCGGCAGCACCAGACCGGCCGCCTCCAATGCGCCTGCGGTCTGGCGGCACCGCATCAGGCCACTTTCCACCAAGGTGGCGTTGGCAGGAATGCGGCGCGCCAGCTGCTGGAAATCCTCCTCGTCGGTGGTATCGCAGGCCACATCCAACTGACCGGTGATGCGCCCGTGCGGGCACGGCACCGGGGCGTGCCGAACCAGCCACCAGCGAGTATCCTTGCCGCCGCTCATGACCAAACTCCTGCCACTGCCAACAGCATGGCCGCCTCGGCCACCTGCTGAATGGCGCCCAGAACGTCGCCGGTAAAGCCGCCAAGGGTGCGGCGGGCCAGCACCACCACGCCCCAGGCCGCCGCGAGGGCGGCCAGCACCGGCAGCGGCGCCCCCAGCCCCAGGCCGAGGAAGCACAAAGCCAGCGCCAGCACGGCGGCGGTGGCCGCCACGGTGGCATCGGGCGTGCCGGCCCCGGCGCCGAGGCCGTCGGCACGGGCCGGCGCCATCACCTGCATGGCGGCCGGGATCAGCGCCCGCGACCACGCCGCCGCAGCCACCAGGGCGCCCAGCCCGGCCCAGCCGGTGGGCGCCGCAGCCAGGGTGGCGGCACGCAGGGTCACCGAGAAAATCAGCGCCAGCACGCCGTAGGCGCCGGTGCGGGAATCGCGCATCACCTCGAGCCGCTTGTCGCGGCCACCGCGCGCCCCCAGGCCGTCAGCGGTGTCGGCGAGGCCATCCTCGTGCAGTGCCCCGGTGGCCAGCACGCCGGCCAGCACGGCCAGCAGCGCCGCCGGCAGCGGCGGCAGCAAGGCATGCATGGTGGCGAACACCAGCCCGGCGACGCCGCCGATGCCCGCCCCCACCAGGGGAAACAGCCGCATGGATCGGGCCAGCGCCCCCGCCGGCAGGATGCCGCAATCGGGCAGCGGCAGCCGGGTCAGGAAGGCGCAGGCGAGGTGCAGCTCGGATCCCAGTGACGTGGAAGGGCACGGGGGCGGCGGCAGGTCGGGGGAGGAAGCGTCGTTGGTCATCGCCGATGGTGATTTTGGAGATCGGATGGGTTATAGGACCATTCGTCGCGCCCGCGCAATATGTTGGGGAGAGTAGGTTTGAATACCTCCATTTCTGGTATCAATGATATCCGCGCCCTGTTGGCGCGCCTGCCCGCCGAAGATGCCGAGGCCGCCGCCGCGTGGTCTGCCCGCGACCTCCAACTGACCAAGCCCCCAGGAGCACTGGGCCGGCTTGAGGAATTGTCGCGCTGGCTATCGGCCTGGCAGGGTCGCCACCCGCCGCGCCTGGACAAGCCGGTGGCCCGCGTATTCGCCGGCAATCACGGCGTCGCCGCCCTGGGCGTCTCGGCCTTCCCCGCCGAGGTCACCGTGCAGATGGTGGCCAATTTCCAGCATGGCGGCGCCGCCATCAACCAGCTGTGCCGCGCCTTCGGCACCGAGCTGGCGGTGATCGCCCTCGACCTGGACCGCCCCACCGCCGACTTCACCAAGGGCCCGGCCATGACCGAGGCCGAGTTCGCCGCCGCCTTCCGGGCCGGCATGGACTCGGTCCCCGATGACGCCGACCTGCTGGTGGTGGGAGAGATGGGCATCGGCAACACCACCCCGGCGGCGGCCATCGCCGGCGCCCTGCACGGTGGCGACGCCGCCTCGTGGACCGGTCGCGGCACCGGCGTCGAAGGTGACGCCCTGACCCGCAAGACCCAGGTGGTGGCCGCCGGCATCGAACTGCACCGGGGCAGCGATCCCATCGACCTGTTGCGCCGTTTGGGTGGCCGCGAGTTGGCCGCCATGGCCGGCGCCGTACTGGCCGCCCGCCTCAAGCGCGTGCCGGTGCTGCTGGACGGCTATGTCTGCACGGCGGCGGTGGCGCCGCTGGAGGCGGCGGTGAAGGGCGCGCTGGACCATTGCGTCGTCGCCCACGCCTCGGCCGAGCCCGGCCATCGCCGCCTGCTGGCGGCGCTGGGCAAGGAGCCCCTGCTAAGCCTGGGCATGCGCCTGGGCGAGGCCTCGGGCGCCGCCTTGGCGGTCGGCCTGGTCAAAGGCGCGCTGGCCTGCCACACCGGCATGGCCACCTTCGCCGAGGCGGGTGTGGCCGAGGGATAAGGGGGAACTCGCCACGTCTTTTTGCTGTTGGCCCAGGCATGAGAACACTCATCGTCCTGGGCCTTCTGTTTCCGGCCGTCACCGCCCACGCGGCGATGACGGCCGAAGACTTCATCCGGCAGGCCGGTTCCCAGGCGGTGGCTGCCATGGAGGCGGGCCGCATGGCGCAGGCCACCGACAGCGCCCCCGCCTCGGTGCGCCAGTTGGGGCGCGACCTGGGCAGCAGCGCCGCCGCGACCAACCAGCACCTGCAGGACTTGGCCGCCGGCGCCCAGCTTCCCCTTCCCGCCCAGTTGGAACCCGCCGAGCGCAACACCCTGGAACGGCTGTCGCACCTGCGCGGCCCGGCCTTCACCCGCGGCTACCTGAGCCACGCCACCGACCTGCTGGAGCGTCAGCGCGCCCTGTTCCAGGTCGCCACCACCGTCGAGGATGCCGGACTGGCCCAGTTGGCTCGCGACACCCTGCCGACGCTGGAGAACCAGCTTCTGGTGGCCGACGCGCTGCACGATGCGCAGGAGCTGAGCGCGAACATACCCGGTCGATAGTTGCCGCCTACGACCCAAAAGTTGTAAAAATGCATCGCTCATCCGTTTGGGGGACGGCAGATGCGTATTCTTTCCATGGTGTGTCTGGTGCTGCTGGGCTGGACGGATGCCGCCTGGGCGTTGACCTATCGCGGACGCAGCATCGAAGTTGGCCCGACGCCCGAG
>DATJKV010000486.1:0-8450 GCA_035491155.1 Magnetospirillum sp.
ACGCCGGCCAGATAGAGCGATCCGCAGATCAGCACGCGAGCCGGGCTGGGCTTGGCGGTGAGCTCGCGCAGGGCGGCATCCACGCCCGCCGCCGGTTCGGCGTCGGGGCAGCCGTGGGCGCGGGCGGCGGCGGCGGCGTCCTCGGCCGACAGGGTGTTGGCCTCGCCGGGGATGGCGACGGCGCGCAAGCTGGCGAACAGCGGCGCCAGCGGGGCGAAATAACCGGCCACGTCCTTGTTGGACAGCATGCCGAACACCGCATGCAGCGGGCGGTCGCGCCAGGTGGCGGCGTGGGCGGCGATGGCCTTGGCGGCGTGGGGATTGTGACCGCCGTCCAGCCACAACTCCCAGCCGGCGGGCAGCATGTCCACCAGGGGGCCGTGGGTCAGCCGTTGCAGGCGGGCCGGCCATTGCACGCTGGTGATACCCTTGGCCAGCGCCTCGGCTCCGACGCGCGGCAGCACGCCGTCGCGGGCCAGGCGGTCCATGGCGGCCAGGGCCAGGCCGGTGTTACGGTACTGGAAATCGCCCGCCAGCGCCGGGGCGGGCAGGCGCAGGCCGCCGAACAGTAGGGCGTCGTCCTCGGCCTTGCGGCCCATGAAGTCGGGCCCCTCCCACAGCACAGGCGCGCCCAGTTCGGCGGCGCGGGCGGCAAGCATGGTGCGGGCCTCGGGCAATTGTTCGGCCACCACGCAAGGCACGCCGGCCTTGAGGATGCCGGCCTTTTCGCCGGCAATGGCGGGCAGCGTGCTGCCCAGGAAGGCCTCATGGTCCATGGCGATGGGGGTGATGATGGTCAGTGCCGGCCGCGCCACCACGTTGGTGGCGTCCAGGCGGCCGCCCAAGCCCGTCTCCAGGATCACCAGGTCGGCGGGCGTGCGGGCGAAGGCCAGGAAGGCGGCGGCGGTTGTGACCTCGAAGAAGGTGATGGGCTCGCCGCCGTTCACCCGCTCCACCTCTTCCAGCAGCGCTTCCATCTCGGAATCCGACAGGATGCGCCCCGAGACGCGGACGCGCTCGGCAAAGCGGACCAGATGGGGCGAGGTATAGACGTGGACGGTCAGGCCCGCCGCCTCGGCCAAAGCCCGCAACGTCGCCACCGTCGATCCCTTGCCGTTGGTGCCGGCCACGTGTACCACCGGCGGCAGATGCTCCTGCGGCCGCCCCAGCTTGTCGAGCAGTGCGAGCACTCGGGTAAGCGACAGGTCGATGACCTTGGGATGCAGGCGGGTGAGGCGGTCGAGAATGGCGTCGATCATGAAAGCGGTCCGTAGAAACAGTCATGGCCGGGAATGACCCGGCCATGACAATGGGAAGCGACGGCGCCGGATTACATCCGGGCGGCGCCCTCGGGGTCCACGTCGGGCATGTCCACCGGCAGCATCACCAGGTCGCCGGCGGGGGCCTTGTTCTTCAACAGCGACAGGGTGCGCACCAGGGTGGCGCGCAGGTCCTTGCGCGGGACCACCATGTCGATCATGCCGTGCTCCAGCAGGTACTCGGCCTTCTGGAAGCCCTCGGGCAGCTTCTCGCGGATGGTGCTCTCGATGACGCGGGCGCCGGCGAAGCCGATGACGCAGCCCGGCTCGGCGATGGCGATGTCGCCCAGCATGGCAAAGCTGGCCGAGACGCCGCCGGTGGTGGGGTCGGTCAACAGCACGATGTAGGGCAGGCGCTTCTCCTTGACCTTGTCCACCGCCACGGTGGTGCGGGCCATCTGCATCAGCGACAGGATGCCTTCCTGCATGCGGGCGCCGCCCGAGGCCGGGATGACGATCAGCGGCGCGTCCTGCAGCACCGCCAGTTCGGCGGCGGCGACGATGCCCTCGCCCACAGCGACGCCCATGGAGCCGCCCTGGAAGTCGAAGTTGAAGGCGGCGACGACCACGCCCTGGCCGCCCATCTTGCCGTGGGCGACGATAATGGCGTCCTGCTCACCGGTCTTGGTGCGGGTGTCCTTCAGGCGGTCGGTATAGCGCTTCTGGTCCTTGAACTTCAGCGGGTCCTCGGGGGCCTTGGGCAGCTCGATGCGGGTGTACTTGCCGTCGTCGAACAGCATCTCCAGCCGCTTCTTCACCGACAGCCGCATGTGGTGGCCGCAGTGCTGGCAGACGTTCAGCGCCTTTTCCAGATCACGGTGGAAGATCATGTGGCCGCAAGACGGGCACTTCTGCCACAGATTGTCGGGCACGTCCTTGGGACGCACCAGGGCCTGCAGCTTGGGGCGGACGTAGTTGGTCAGCCAGTTCATTCGCTATCTACCTCTGCATTCTTTCGTCACCCCCGGGCTTGGCCTAGGGGGATGGCCCGAGTCGAACCCGGCCATGACGGCAAGGGGGGTTGTACCTTACTTTCGCGCTCCGCGCACGCCTTCGGCCAATTGCTTGACCAGGGCCAGCACCGCGGCCACCGGGTCGCGCCCCTTTTCCTTGGCCTCGGCGCCCACGGCGACGATGGCCGAGCCGACCACGGCGCCGTCGGCCAAGCGGGCCATGTCGGCCGCCTGCTGGGGCGTCTTGATGCCGAAGCCGACGCAGACCGGCAGGCTGGTGTGGGTGCGGATGCGGGTCAGCGCCGCCGAGATGGCGTCCTGACTGGCCGAGGCCGTGCCGGTGATGCCGGCGATGGAGACGTAGTAGACGAAGCCCGAGGCATCGCCGACCACCTTGGGCAGGCGAGCGTCGTCGCTGGTCGGCGTGGTCAGGAAGATGAAGTCCATGTCGGTGGCGCGGCAGAACGGCACCAGCTCGTCGGCTTCCTCGGGCGGCAGGTCGACGATGATCAGGCCATCGACGCCGGCCTTGGCGGCATCGGCGCAGAACTTCTCGGGGCCCCAGGCATAGACCGGGTTGTAATAGCCCATCAGCACCACCGGCGTCTCGGCGTCGGTCTTGCGGAACTCGGCCACCATCTCCAGCGTGCCCTTGAGGGTACCGCCGGCGGCCAGCGAGCGCTGGGCGGCGTACTGGATGGCGGGGCCGTCGGCCATGGGGTCGGTAAACGGCATGCCGAACTCGATGACGTCGGCTCCGGCTCCGGCCAAGCCGTTCAGGATGGCCTGGCTGGTAGCGCGATCAGGATCGAATGCCATCACATAGGTGACCAGCGCGGCGCGGTTCTCGGCCTTCAGCTTGGCGAAGCGGGCATGCAGCCGGCTCATGACTACAGTCCCCCCAGTTCGGTGTCGCCCAGGGCGCGGGCGACCGTGTTGACGTCCTTGTCGCCGCGGCCGGACAGGTTGACCACCATCAGGTGATCCTTCGGCAGCGAGCCGGCGATCTTGGCGGCATGGGCCAAAGCGTGGCTGGATTCCAGTGCGGGAATGATGCCTTCCAAGCGGGTGATCTGCTGGAAGGCGGCCAGCGCCTCGTTGTCGGTGATCGAGACGTATTCCACCCGGCCCACGTCGTGCAGCCAGGAATGCTCGGGGCCGATGCCGGGATAATCCAGGCCGGCCGAGATGGAATGGGCCTCGGTGATCTGGCCGTCGCCGTCCTGCAGCAGGTAGGTGCGGTTGCCGTGCAGCACGCCGGGGCGGCCGCCGGTCAGGCTGGCCGCGTGCTGGCCCGAGGGAATGCCGTGGCCGGCTGCCTCGACGCCGATGATGCGCACGCTCGACTCGTCCAGGAAGGGATGGAACAGGCCCATGGCATTGGAGCCGCCGCCGATGCAGGCGACCAGCGAATCGGGCAGGCGGCCTTCCTGGGCCAGGAGCTGCTCGCGCACTTCGTCGCCGATGACCGACTGGAAATCGCGCACCATCTGCGGGAACGGGTGCGGGCCGGCGACGGTGCCGATCAGGTAATAGGTGTCGGCCACGTTGGTGACCCAGTCGCGCAAAGCATCGTTCATGGCGTCCTTCAAGGTCGCCGCGCCCGAGGTCACGGGCCGCACTTCGGCGCCCAAGAGCTTCATGCGGTAGACGTTGGGCGCCTGACGCTCGATGTCGGTCGATCCCATGTAAATGACGCATTGAAGGCCGAACAGGGCGCACACCGTGGCGGTGGCGACGCCGTGCTGGCCGGCGCCGGTCTCGGCGATGATGCGCTTCTTACCCATGCGCTGGGCCAGCAGGATCTGGCCGATGCAGTTGTTGATCTTGTGGGCGCCGGTGTGGTTGAGGTCCTCGCGCTTGAGGAACACCTTGGCGCCGCCCCACGTCTCGGTCAGGCGACGGGCGAAATACAGCGGATTGGGCCGGCCCACGTAATTCTTCAGCAGGGCGCGGAATTCCTCCTCGAAGGCCGGGTCGGCCTTGGCGGCCCGGTAGGCCTTTTCCACTTCGAGGATCAGCGGCATTAGGGTCTCGGCCACGTAGCGGCCGCCGAAAATGCCGAAATGGCCGCGCTCGTCAGGGCCGGCGCGGTAGGTGTTCAAGCTCTGCATGGTCTCTAACCAGCCATCCGGAAGGGCCGCTAATAAAGCATGAACCCTGATCGATGGGGAGATTTTTCATGTCTCCTGTCACAGGACGCGGCTTGAAAAAAGCGATAGGATATGGCCTAGGTTTCATAGGGTTTTGTCACAGGGGATATCCGTAATATGACTAACATCCGTTTGCTCGCCCTCGCCGCCTTCGCGGTGGCTGCCGCCACCCCGGCCCTGGCCAAGGAAGAGCCGGTCAGCTTTGCCGAGGACGTGAAGCCGATCCTGGACCAGCGCTGCACCATGTGCCACACCCCCGGCTCGGAAGGCACCGAGAAGTCGGGCCTAGACCTCACCACCTATGAGGGCCTGATGAAGGGCACCAAGCACGGCGCCATGATCGTCGCCGGTGATCCCTACACCTCGAACCTGATGGTTCTGGTCGACGGCAAGGCCGACAAGTCCCTGCAGATGCCGCACGGCAAGAAGAAGCTGTCCTCTTGCGACCGCGACACTCTGCGCAAGTGGATCAAGCAGGGCGCCAAGAACAACTAGGCGCGCCAGCGTTCATCAAAGCGGCGATGCGGCTTTGATCGGGGCGGGGTTCGGCGGAACCCCGCCCTTTTTATTCGCGCTTGGTCCGCTACTCGCTCTTGGCTCGGGTCGAGGGCAACTTGACCACGAAACGGGCGCCGCCGTCCTTGCGGTTCTCGGCCCAGATCAGGCCGCCATGGGCGTCGACGATCTGCTTCGAGATGGACAAGCCCAGGCCCGAATGGGTACCGAACTTCTCGCTCTGTGGGCGCTCCGAGTAGAAGCGGTCGAAGATGGCGTCCAGCTTGTTGTCGGGGATGCCGGGGCCTTCGTCCTCGACCTGGATGCGGACGAACTTGCCTTCGCGTTCGGCCGAAAGGCGGATGGTGCCGCCCGGCGGGCTGAACGAAGCGGCATTGCCGATCAGGTTGCGCAGCACCTGCACCAGCCGGCTTTCGATGCCGGCCACCACCAGGGAATCGCCGGCGGGGATGGCGACGGCGTAGTCGATGCCGCTTTCCTCGGCGGTGCTGCGATAGATATCGCCCAGGGTGTCCAGCATGGAGGCCACCGCCACCGGTTCGGTCTCGGCGCGCTGCATCTCGGCGTCGATGCGCGAGGCGTCCGAGATGTCGGTGATCAGGCGGTTCAGCCGCTCGACGTCGTCCTGGATGATGCCCAACAGCTTGCGCTGCTTCTCGGGGTCGGTCAGGCGCGCCGCCGTTTCCACCGCCGACCGCACGGATGTCAGCGGGTTCTTGATCTCGTGGGCCACGTCGGCGGCGAAGCGCTCGATGGCGTCCATGCGGTTCCACAGCGCGTCGGTCATTTCCTTCAGCGCCAGCGACAGCTCGCCGATCTCGTCGTGACGCTTCGAGAAGTCGGGAATCTTGGGCCGGCCGTGGCCGTGCCGCACGTGTTCGGCCGCCAGCGCCAGACGGCGGATGGGCCGCGCGATGGTGCCGGCCATGTAGAAGGACAGCCCGACGGTGATGGTCAGCGCCACCACGAAGATCTGCAGGATGTTCAGGCGTACCTGGAACAGGCTTTTCGCCACGTTGCGGCCGTCGGCCTGCACCACCATGGCGCCCACCACCTGCTTGTAGCGCTGCACCGGCACCGCCACCGACAGCACCAGCCCGCCGGGTCGCGAGCGCACCGACGTGCCGACCTTGCCAGCCAGCGCGGTCATGGCCTCGGGCCAGCGGTCGGCGCGGTCGTCGGCGGGCTCCACGTACGGGTCCAGCGTGGGGTCTTCCGGCATCCAGGTGGTGGCGCGCTCCCACCAGCTCGTCACCGCGGCCTGCCAGCCGGGGCCGGCAGGGGGCGGCAAGTCCTCGATCTGGATGGTGCCCTTGGCCGACATCAGATAGCGGGAATCGGCTGCCAGATCGCCCACGGCGTCGAACAGGCGGGCGCGCAGCTGGGCGGGCTCGGCCAGACGGCGCACCATTTGCTGGGCCAGTTCGGAATTAAGCTCGAGGAAGCCCAGCGCCTGCTCGCTAACGGCGCCTTCGCCCACGGCGCCGGCCACCATCTCGGCCTGGGTGGTCAGTCCCGCCAGCTCGCCCTGGATCAGGCCCTGCTTGTAGCGGTCCATGTAGAACAGGCCCGCCACCAGCAGGATGGGGGCAATCAGGTTGACCGCCAGGATGCGCCGGGTCAGCGGCGACCGCAGTGGCCGCCAGCGCCGCAGCCTTCCCTTAGAGGGTGTCGTCACGATAGCGGTAGCCCACGCCGTACAAGGTCTCGATGTGGGCGAAGTCGTCGTCCACTTCGCGGAACTTCTTGCGTAGCCGCTTGATGTGGCTGTCGATGGTGCGGTCGTCCACGTAGATGTGCTCGCCATAGGCGGCATCGATCAACTGGTCACGGTTCTTCACGTGGCCGGGCCGCTGGGCCAGGGACTTGATGATCAGGAACTCGGTGACCGTCAGGTCCACCTTCAGGCCCTTCCAGGTGCACACGTGGCGCGCTTCGTCCAGCACCAGCTGGCCGCGGTTCAGGATGCTGCCGGCCGCCGGCTCGGGGTCCGAGGCGGCCTCGAGGCGGCGCAGCAGGGCGCGGATGCGCTCGATCAACAGCTTCTGCGAGAACGGCTTCTTGATGTAGTCGTCGGCGCCCATGCGCAGGCCCAGCAACTCGTCCACCTCGTCATCCTTGGAGGTCAGGAAGATCACGGGGACCTGGCTCTGCTTGCGCAGGCGCTGCAGCAGTTCCATGCCGTCCATGCGCGGCATCTTGATGTCCAGCACCGCCAGGTCGGCGGGCTGCGAGGTCAGGCCGCGCAGGGCGTCGGCGCCGTCGTTGTAGGTGCGTACCTTGAAGCCCTCGGCTTCCAGCGCCATCGAGACGGACGTGATGATGTTGCGGTCGTCGTCGACCAGCGCGATCGTATAAGACACGGAAGTCATACCTCCCTGGTGGGGCTGCGGCCGAAGGGTTACCGAATCGGAAACGCCTGGCAACCCCTTGTGAGCGGCATAGCCTTTCGCGGCTATTAACACCCCGAATGCGGCGAAATTATAGTCTGCAGCTAATGGCGCTGATGGGGGCAAAGAAAAAGGCCCCCCTTCCGCCGGAAAGGGGGCCTTCATTCGTCAAGCGTCAGACCTGCCGGATGGCGCTCAGGAACTCGTCCACCTGCTGGCGCAGGGTGGCGGCCTGGCCTTGCAACTGCTCCACCGAGGTCAGCACGTTGCGCGCGGCCTCGTCGGTTTCATGCATGGCGCGGCTGACTTCGGTGATGTTCTCGAACACCCGGTTGGTGCCGCTGGCGGCGTGGTCGATGTTGCGGGCGATCTCCTGGGTGGCGGCGCCTTGCTCTTCGACCGCGGCGGCAATGGTGGTGGTGATGCCGTCCATGGACGAGATGGTGCTGCCGATGCCCTTGATCGCGCTTACCGTCGAGCGGGTTTCCTTCTGGATGGTGCTGACCTGGGTCGAGATGTCCTCGGTGGCCTTCACCGTCTGGCGGGCCAGGCTTTTCACCTCGCCGGCCACCACCGCGAAGCCCTTGCCCTGCTCGCCGGCGCGCGCCGCCTCGACGGTGGCGTTCAGCGCCAGCAGGTTGGTCTGCTCGGCGATGCCGGTGATCAACTCGATGATCTCGCCGATCTTGTCGGCGGCTCCGGCCAGACCGGTGACGCGGGTGTTCACGTTGTCCGCTTCGGTGGTGCAGTTGGCGGCCACCTGGTTGGACATGGTAACCTGCTGGGCGATCTCGCGGATGGAGTTGGACAACTCTTCCGCCGCCTCGGCTACCATGCGAACGTTCTCGTTGGCCTCGCTTGCCGCGTCGGCTGCCGAGCGGGCGCGCTCGGTTGCCGAATCGGCGAAGTCGACCATGCTGCGGGCGGTGTTGGTCATGGTCGCGGCCGAGGCCGCCACCATGTCCAGCACGCTGGCCACCGCTTGGTCAAAGCCGCGGATCAAATCTTCCAGCCGGTGCATGCGACGCTCGCGCGTCTCGGCCTCCTTGGCGGCCTCGGCTTCCATGGCCTGCTTGGCCTTGGTGTTCTCCTTGAATACCTGCACGGCGCGGGCGATGT
>DATJKV010000487.1:0-4098 GCA_035491155.1 Magnetospirillum sp.
GCCGCACTGGACAGCGGCAGCGGCGCTTGCTATGGCGGGTGGGGTCGGCAGGAGGGGTCATGCCAGGGAAGAAGCCGCTCGTCATCGTCACGCGCAAGCTGCCCGAGCCCATCGAGACGCGGATGATGGAGCTGTTCGAGACGCGGCTCAATCTTGACGATCACCCCATGACCAAAGCCGAGCTGGTCGAAGCGGTGAAGACGGCCGATGTACTGGTTCCCACCATCACCGATCGCATCGACGCCTCGGTGCTGAGCCAGGCCGGCCCCAACCTCAAGCTGGTCGCCAATTTCGGCACCGGCGTCGATCACATCGACTTGGCCACCGCGCGCCAGCGCGGCATTACCGTGACCAATACTCCCGGCGTGCTGACCGAAGACACCGCCGATATGACCATGGCCCTGATCCTGTCGGTACCGCGCCGTCTGGCGGAAGGCGAGCGGCTGATGCGTTCGGGCGATTGGTCGGGCTGGAGCCCCACCTTCATGCTGGGCCACCGCATCTGGGGCAAGCGTCTGGGCATCATCGGCATGGGCCGTATCGGCCAGGCGGTGGCGCGACGCGCCAAGGCCTTCGGCATGTCCATCCACTACCACAACCGCAAGCGCGTCCATCCCGACGTCGAACACGAGCTGGAAGCCACCTGGTGGGAGAGCCTGGACCAGATGCTGGCCCGCATGGACGTGGTCACCATCCACTCGCCCCACACCCCGGCGACCTTCCATCTGCTGTCGGCGCGCCGGCTCAAGCTGATGCAGCCGCATTCGTACCTGATCAACACCTCGCGCGGCGAGCTGGTGGACGAGAACGCACTGACCCGCATGCTGCAGCGGGGCGAGATCGCCGGTGCCGGCCTGGACGTGTTCGAGCACGAGCCGGCGGTAAACCCCAAGCTGCTGGAACTGGACAACGTGGTGCTGCTGCCCCACCTGGGTTCGGCCACCCTCGAGGGCCGCGTCGACATGGGCGAGAAGGTGCTGATCAACATCAAGACCTTCGCCGACGGCCACAACCCGCCGGACCGCGTGCTCGCCAGCATGCTGTAATCGGCCGAGGCCAGACCTAAATAGGAAGGCCCCGGAGCGATCCGGGGCCTTCGTCATTGGGGAGACATCATGAGCAAGGCGTTCACCAAGGAAACCGACCAGGACGAGGATGACCTGCCGGAAGGTGCGGCGCCCATCCCCAAAGGGTCGCCCAACTACGTCACCCCGGCGGGCTTCCAGGCGCTGCAGGACGAGCTGCGCCAACTGACCCGCGTCGAGCGGCCCAAGGTGGTCGAGGTGGTGTCATGGGCCGCTGGCAACGGCGACCGCTCCGAGAACGGCGATTACATCTACGGCAAGAAGCGCCTGCGCGAGATCGACCGCCGCATCCGCTTCCTGACCAAGCGCATCGAGGCCGCCCGCGTGGTGGATCCGGCGAACCAGACCAATCGCGATCAGGTGTTCTTCGGCGCCACCGTCACCTATGCCAATTCCAAGGGCGTCGAGAAGACCATCACCATCGTCGGCATCGACGAGGCCGATCTGGAGCACGGCAAGATCAGCTGGGTCTCCCCCATCGCGCGGGCCCTGATGAAGGCCTATGAGGGCGACACCGTGCAACTGCGCACCCCCGCCGGGCTGGAGGTGCTGGAAGTGATCGAGATCAGCTACGGGGATTAGTTAGGGGGCTCCCTCTCCCGCACGCGGGAGAGGGAGGGGCCCATCGAAGATGGGAGGGTGAGGGAGCCAAGAAGCACCTTGTCTCCGGCCCCCTCATCCGGCGCTAGCGCGCCACCTTCTCCCGCCGGGCGGGAGAAGGAGATATTGCCTTACAGCACCGTCAGCATGCTGGCCACCAGCGGGTGGCGGACGATGTCGGCATCGGCCAATTCCACCACCGCCACGTCGTCCAGCTTGCTCAGGCGGGCGGCGATATCGGACAGGCCGGACATGCCGGGCAGCAGGTCGGTCTGGTCGGGGTCGCCGGTCAACACCATGGTGGAGTGCCAGCCCAGGCGGGTCAGCAGCATCTTGATCTGGCCGTAGGTGCAGTTCTGCGCCTCGTCGATGACCACGAAGGCGTTGTTCAGGGTGCGGCCGCGCATATAGGCGATGGGCGCGATCTCGATGGTGCCGTCGCTCAGGCACGCGCGCAGCTTCTTGCCGCCAAGGCGATCCGACAGGGCGTCGTAAAGCGGGCGCAGGTAGGGCGCCAGCTTCTCCTGCATATCGCCGGGCAGGAAGCCCAGCGACTCGCCCGCCTCCACCGCCGGGCGCGACAGGATGATGCGCGACACCTTGCCCTCCTCGAACGCCTCGACCGCGGCCGAGATTGCGAGATAGGTCTTGCCGGTGCCGGCCGGACCCAGCGCCAGCGCCAGATTATGTTCGCGGATGGCCTTCATCAGGCGCAATTGGCCCTCGCTTTGCGGCCGGACCTTGCGCACATAGCTTTGATCGCGCGGCGCATCCTCGCCCAGCGGATGCCATTCGGCGTCGGCGGGGTAAAGGGAGACCACGGACTCGGACTTACCAGATCGCGCAACACGCTTGGCCATGCTCAACTCCCCAAATGTCGGGAAATAAAAAAGGCCTTCCGACAGGAAGGCCTTTGGCATTGGTTGGGCGGAACGGAAGGCTGCCCGCCGATGCTTGCGGGCGGATGTGCGATACCAATGGGCGCACCGACAAAGGACAAGCCGCTCACCGTCCGTATAGTCGCCAACCAGTAAAGACGCTACCAGACCTAGGGGGGCCTTGTCACCAACAAGTGAACACCCGCCGTTTATTTAACCGGACCTTAACATCACCGAATTGTTCAAATTTTATGCAAAGCAGCCTGCTTTTGAGTCAGACGGCCGGCTAGCGTTGCTTCACGTCCATCTTTTCGAGATTGCGTCGCGCTGTATCGGCGGCGGCGCTCTCGGGCACCAAATTGATGGCGCGCAGCCAATCCTCGCGGGCGCCCGCATCATCGCCCTTCATGCGGCGCAGGATACCGCGCTCCAACAGGGCTTCGGAATAGTCGGGGTCCAGCTTCAGCGCGGTCTCGATGTCGTCCACGGCGCCGGGAATGTTGTCGAGGAAGCGGAAGGCCGAGCCGCGCAGGGTCAGCGCCTCGATGCGGTTGGGCTGGGCCCGCAGCACCTTGGAGAGGATGTCGGCCGCCTCGTTGTAATGGGCGATCTGCGCCATCAGCACCGCCTGGTCCATCAGGATGTCGGGATTGCCGGGCGACAGCGTCAGCGCCCCGCGCAGCGCCGAATCGGCGCGCGGGATGTTGCCCAGTAGCACCCAGGCCTGCGCCGCCTGGGCCAGCATCTCGGCACGCACGCTGTCGGCGCGCACGCTCTCGTTGGCCAGGGTTTCCAGCCGGGTGGCGGCCTCGCCGTACTTACCCATGCCGATCAGCGCCACCGCGCCGCAATGGCGCGCCGCCTCGCCCCCGCCGAGCGACTGCCAGGCCAGCGCCTCTTCCCAGCCCTGGTCGGGTTTGGTTTTCGCCAGGATCAGGCAGTTGCGGTATTCCTGCGGCCCGTCGATGACCTCTTGGGCGGCGGCGGGAACGGCGAGCGCCGTCAGGACGACGGCAAGAAGAGGCAGGTGGCGCATAGGACCCTATGAAGCGGATGTTTGCGGCATTAATTTGACGGGATGCCGCGTGGACGCAAGCGAGGAAACATGGGCAAGCGGTTCTTCCTGTTCGGTTTGGGCTTTTCCGGCCGCGTCATCGCCCGCGCGCTGCAGGCGGCGGGGTGGGAGGTGGCCGGCACCACCCGCTCGGGCGAGGGGAGCGAGCTTCCCGGGATCCAGGTGTTCCCCTTCGACCGCGATCACCCTTTGCCCGAGGGCGCGCTGGAGGGCGTCTCGGCCGTGCTGTCCTCGGCGCCGCCGGACGCCAGCGGCGACCCCGTGCTGGATTTGTGCGGGCCGGCGCTGAGGGCGCTGAAGCCCGAATGGGCGGGCTATCTCTCCACTACCGGCGTTTACGGCGACCGCGACGGCGACTGGGTGGACGAGGAGTCGGAATTGCGCCCCACCCTGGAGCGCTCCCGCCGCCGTGCCGAGGCCGAGGCCGGCTGGCGCGCCAGCGGCCTGCCCGTGCACATCT
>DATJKV010000488.1:0-5587 GCA_035491155.1 Magnetospirillum sp.
ATCCAAGGTGCGCGAGATCGTCGCCCTGTTCTCGGACCCGCACGCCCTCGAGGCGGCGGTTCAGGACCTGCTGACCCATGGCGTCGATCATGGCGACCTCTCCATCCTGGCGCGTGAGAAGGTGGTGCGCGAGCGCCTGGGCCACCGGTTGGAGGACAGTGTCGCTGGTTCGGACCTGCTTGACCTGCCGCGGCGGGGCTGGGTCGAGCCAGAGACCCGCATGGAGGGGCGCGGCGCGCTGGCCTCGATGCTGGGCTATTTCGGCGCCATCACCGCGATCAGTTTGACCTTCGCCACCGGCGGCGCGGCTGCGGTGGCCATCGGCGCGGCGCTACTCGGCGCGGGGGCGGGGGCCGGCATCGGCACCGGCCTGGGCAAGTTGTTCGACCAGCGCTTGGCGCGCGAATTCCAGCATCAGATCGAGCAGGGCGGCATCCTGTTGTGGGTGCGGCTTGCCAACCAGCCGGACAGCGAGGAACGGGTGCGCGATATCCTCGCGAAGCACGGCGCCCATCATGTGCATATCCAACAGACCCTGCCTGCCCAGGGGGCGAAAGATCAACCGCAGCCCTGAAGGAAAGCTTTTAGGTTTCAATGGCCTGTGTGGTAGTTTCGAGTAAGACGTCTTTAAATTTGGATGGGGTCGGCCCACATCATGCCCATGGTTACCGTGCGCCCTTACAGCCAAGCCCTCGACCGTTTGCGCACCGCCGGCTTGCGCCCCACCCGTCAGCGTCTGGCCCTGGCTCGCTTGCTGTTCGATGGCTGCGACCGGCACATCTCGGCCGAGCAGCTGCATTCCGAGGCGCTGGCCGCCAGCATCCGGGTGTCGCTGGCCACCGTCTACAACACCCTGCACCAGTTCACCGACGCCGGCCTGCTGCGCGAGATCGTGGTGGATGCCGGGCGCTCCTATTTCGATACCAACACCTCGGACCATCACCACTTCTTCTTCGAGAAGAGCGGCAAGCTGTGCGACATCCCCGCCGAGATGGTCGGCCTGACCAAGATTCCGCAGGCCCCCGACGGCCTGTCCATCAGCCGGGTCGAGGTCATCGTCCGCGTCGACGGCTGATTGCTCTGCTTCATCCGCGAGAATATTGACCCCGGCCTGTGTGCCGGGGTTTTTGCGTATATGACGTTTTTTCCCTCCTACCGAAGATTCGTTGATATGCCTCGGACGGGTTCTATATCTTCGGCATAGGGGATAACCCGATCGATTGGGGTCGGTCGGAGAGTGCTAACTCAATCGAGGCGGCCGACCATGCTCGACAATCTGAAGATAGCCAACAAGCTGCTCGCTGCCTTCGGCGCGCTGCTTCTGCTGTTCGCGCTCACCTCAGGGGTGACGCTGAAGCTGGTGTCCGACATGGACAAGGCCAGCGACGAGATCACCTCGAATTGGATGCCCAGCCTGGTGGTCGTCGACGAGCTGGAGAAGCAGGTGCTGCAGCACCGCCGCTTCGAGCTGACTCACGTGCTCTCCACCGACGATGCGGGCATCGCCGACATGGACAAGCAGGTGGTGACCACCCGCGCGGCCATCACCGAGAACCTGTCCAAGTACGAGAAGTACATCTCGTCCCCCGAAGAGCGCCGCCTGTTCGAGGATGTCGGCGCGTCGTACAAGCGCTATCTCCAGCTCAGCGACACCATGCTGGCGCTGTCGCGCCGCAACGAGAACGAGCAGGCCTTCGCCCTGGTGCGCGGCGACAGCCGTGCGCAGTTCGTCATGTTGACCCAGCAAATGCACAAGCTGGTGGACCTCAATGCCGCTGGTGCCGCCGATGCCAAGCAGCGCAAGGATGCTTCGGCCGACAAGTTGCAAACGGGTGTTCTTGTCGCCACGGCCGTGTTCGCGGTGATGGCGGTGATAGCCGGCTTGGTGCTGAAGGGCGCCATCGCCACCCCGATCATGGCCATGACCGGCGCCATGCGCGCGCTGGCCGAAGGCGACAGGCAGGCGGATATCCCGGCGCGCGGCCGCAAGGACGAGATCGGCGCCATGGCCGAGGCGGTGCAGGTGTTCAAGGACAACGCCATCCGTGCCGACCGTCTGGCCGCCGAGCAGGAGGCCGAGCGCGCCGCCCGCGAGAACCGCGCCCGAGCCATCGAATCCCTGACCACCCAGTTTGACGGCACCGTTTCCGGCGTGCTGGGCATCGTGTCGGGCGCCGCCACCGAGATGGAGGCGACCGCCCAGGCCATGTCGGCCAATGCCGAACAGACCAATCGCCAGGCCGCCGCCGTGGCGGCCGCCACCGAGCAGGCTTCGGCTGCGGTGCAGACCGTCGCCACCGCCGCCGAGGAGCTGTCTTCCTCCATCGCCGAGATCGGCCGCCAGGTGGACCAGTCCATGCAGGTTACGCGGGCCGCCTCGGACGAAGCCAATCGCACCAACGCCACGGTGCGGAGCCTGGCCGAGGCCTCGGCCAAAATCGGCAACGTCATCAGCCTGATCAACGACATCGCCAGCCAGACCAACCTGCTGGCCTTGAACGCTACCATCGAGGCGGCCCGTGCCGGCGAGGCCGGCAAGGGCTTCGCCGTGGTCGCCCACGAGGTGAAGTCCCTGGCCAACCAGACGGCGCGCGCGACGGACGAAATCGCCGGCCAGATCGGCACCGTTCAGAACGCTACCGCCGAGGCGGTGAAGGCCATTGCCGGCATCGTCGCCCGCATCAATGAAGTGGACCAGATCGCCACCGCTATCGCTTCCGCGGTGGAGGAGCAGTCGGCCGCCACCTCGGAAATCGCCCGCAACGTGGAACAGGCCGCCTGCGGCACCCGCGAGGTTTCCTCCAATATCGGCGGTGTCACCCAATCGGCTTCGGAAACCGGCGCCGCCGCCGGCCAAGTGCTGGCCTCGGCCCAGTCGCTGTCGCGCGAGGCCAGTGAATTGAAGGCGGTGGTCGAACGCTTCCTGCTCGACGTGAAGGGCGCGTAGCGGCCCCCTGCGGCCGGGCCGCCTATTCCCGCTCGGCCGTCAGTGCCTTGATGACGCTTTCCGCCTGATCGCCGTCCCAGGCGCGGATGCCGGCGCCGTGCCAGACGACGCGCCCTTGCGCGTCCAGCAGCAGCGAGGTGGGCAGCAGCGCGTTCTCGAACTGGCGCGGGTCGGCGGCATAGACCTTTAGGTTCTTGATCTCGTTGCGGCCGAACCAGCGCTTTACCGTCTCAGGTCCGCCGCGGTCCAGCGAGATGGCCACCACCTGAAAGCGCTCGCTGCCCAGCTTGCCTTGCAGGGCGTCCAGGTCGGGCATCTCGGCGATACAGGGCGGGCACCAGGTGGCCCACAGGTTCACCAGCACCGCTCGTCCCTTGAAGTCGGCCAGGCCCATGGGCCTGCCGTCGCCATCGGTGAAGGTGAAGCCGGGCGCGGCGCGGCGCTCGGCCACCGGGGCGGCGGCAAGGTCCGATGTGGCCGTGGCGCTTGGGTTGCCGTGCGGTTCGGTGTAGCTTAGGCGCCCATCGGAGCTCAGGTAGGCCACCAGCACCCCGCCACCGAAGGCGAGTGCCAAGCTTACGCCTATCAGGGCATTCCGAACCGGTTTCTTCGATGCGTCCATTCAGTCATTCCACGGATATCATGAGCGAGAACAACACGCCCGCTTCCGGCGCCCCCAGCACCAAGTCCGAGGGCCCCGCCTCCTCCATGTGGGGCGGCCGCTTCGCCGGCGGGCCCGCCGCCATCATGCAGCGGATCAATGCCTCCATCGACTTCGATCAGCGCCTGTATGCCCAGGACATCCGGGGCAGCCAAGCGCATGCCAAGATGCTGGTTGCCCAAGGCATCATCGACAAGGCCAGCGGCGACGCCATTCTGGCCGGCCTTGCCCAGGTCCTGCAAGAGATCGAGAGCGGCAAGTTCCCGTTCCGCACCGAATTGGAAGACATCCACATGAATGTGGAGGCCCGCCTGGCCGAGATCATCGGCGAGGCGGCCGGGCGCTTGCACACCGCCCGCTCGCGCAACGACCAGGTTGCCACCGACTTCCGCCTGTGGGTGCGCGATGCTATCGACGGCATGGACGCGGCGCTGAAGGGCCTGCTGGAGGCGCTGCTCGCCCGCGCCGAGGAGCACGCCGCCACCGTCATGCCCGGCTTCACCCACCTCCAGGCCGCCCAGCCGGTAACCATGGGCCACCACCTGATGGCCTATGTGGAAATGATCGGCCGTGATCGTGGCCGTCTGGCGGATGCGCGGGCGCGCCTGAACGAAAGCCCGCTGGGCTCGGCGGCGCTGGCCGGCACCTCGTTCCCCATCGACCGCCACTTCACCGCCCTGCAGCTGGGCTTCGACCGCCCCATGGCCAATTCGCTGGACGGCGTGTCCGACCGTGACTTCGCCCTGGAATTTATGGCCGCCTGCTCCATCTGCGCCGTACACCTGTCGCGCCTGGCGGAAGAGCTGGTGATCTGGACCAGCGCCCAGTTCCGCTTCGTCAAGCTGTCGGACGCCTTCACCACCGGCTCGTCCATCATGCCGCAGAAGCGCAATCCCGACGCCGCCGAGCTGATCCGCGCCAAGACCGGCCGCGTCATCGGTGACCTCAACGCCCTGCTGATCGTCATGAAGGGCCTGCCGCTGGCCTATTCCAAGGACATGCAGGACGACAAGGAGCCGGTGTTCGAGTGCGCCGACACCATGGAGCTGGCCATCGCCGCCATGACCGGCATGATCAAGGACATGGTGGTCAACACCGCCGTGCTGGAGAAGGCGGCCGGCGCCGGCTTCACCACCGCCACCGATATCGCCGATTGGTGCGTGCGCGAGCTGAAGATGCCGTTCCGCCGGGCCCACCACGTGGCCGGTTCGCTGGTGAAGATGGCCGAGGACAAGGGCTGCGACCTGCCCGACCTCAGCCTTGACGAGATGCGCCAGGTAGAGCCGGGCATCACCGAGGCGGCGCGCGCCGTGCTTTCGGTGGCCAGCTCGGTGGCCAGCCGCACCAGCTTCGGAGGCACCGCGCCCGCCCGCGTGCGCGAGGCGGCGGCGGTCGCCAAGGCCAAGTGGCTGTGACGAAGGGGGATGGGATGCGCAGACTGACGGTTCTGATCATGGTGGCCGCCATGGCGGCGGGGCTGTCCGCCTGCGGCCGCAAGGGCCGCCCCATCGTGCCCGAGGACAGCACCTATCCGCGCGTCTATCCGCCCGTGAGCTTCCCCCAGGGCCCCTCGAAGGACCAGACCGACGAGTACGGCCAACCCATCCCTGAGGCGCAGCGCACCGCGCCGGGGCCGGAGACCAGGACCCAATGAACCATTTCGATTACGTGAACGGCGCCCTCCATGCTGAGGGCGTTCCGGTGGCCGAGATCGCCGCCAAGGTCGGCACACCCTTCTATTGCTACTCTACCGCCACGCTGACCCGTCACTACACGGTGTTCGCCGACGCGCTGAAGCAGGCTGGGCTGGACGCCACCATCTGCTTCGCCCTCAAGGCCAACCCCAACATCGCCGTGGTGCGCACCCTCGCCCAGCTGGGCGCCGGTGCCGACGTGGTGAGCGAGGGCGAGCTGCGCCAGGCCCTGGCCGCCGGCGTGCCTGCCAACCGCATCGTCTTCTCCGGCGTGGGCAAGACCCG
>DATJKV010000489.1:0-1962 GCA_035491155.1 Magnetospirillum sp.
CCGGCGAGGTGGCCACCCGCATCACCAAGGCGCTGACGGCATTGTTCGGCTTCGCCCAGCACCAGTTCGTCTATCTCCAGAACCTCGTCAGCCTGGTCGGCCCCCTGGTCGCCATCGCGCTGATCTCGTGGGGCACCGGCACGGCGGCGGTGCTGGGCTACGCCTTCATCTTCATCCTGCTGATCCGCTTCGACCGGGTGATGGTGAGCCTGATCCGGGCCGAGAACGCCGCCGAGCATCGCTGGCAGGCGGCATTGCTGGACGGACTGGCCAACATGGCGACCATTCGCGCCCTGGGCATAGCCGGCCCCATCCGCCGGCTGGTGGCCGAACGCTATTCCCAGGTGTCCGAGCCGCTGCGCCGCAACATCGTGGTCAACGAAGGCAAATGGTGCGTCATCGACCTGCTGAACAACGCCATCCGTACCGGCCTGGTGGTGCTGTACGGCTGGCTGGCCTGGCGTCAGGGCGGTGTGCTGATGCTGGGCAGCCTGGTGATGGTGCACCAGTACTCGCAGCAGGTGGGCAACGTGGTGGCGTCCATGGCGGGGCATTGGGGTGACCTGGTGCGCTACTCGGCCGACATCGCCGGCGCCGACGACGTTCTGGACGGCATTGCCGCCCCGCCCCCGGCCACCGCCGCTCCGCTGGCCCGTTGGCAGGAGCTGACGGTAGAGCACGTGACATTTAATCATGGAGTCCGCCGCAGCCCCCGCCCGGCGCTCGACGACGTCTCCATCGCCTTCCGCCGGGGCGAGCGCGTCGCCCTGGTGGGCGAGAGCGGCTCAGGGAAAAGCACGCTGCTGAAGGTGCTGGCCGGCCTTTACCACCCCGAGCACGCCCGCATCCAGGCCGATGGCATTCCCTGCCTGGGCTTGGGCGACCTTGGCGCCATCGCCACCCTGATCCCGCAGGAGGCCGAAATCTTCGAAGCCTCGCTGGGATTCAACATCAGCCTGGGCCGCCAGGCCGACGCCTCCGAAGTCGCACGTGCCTGCCGGCTGGCCGGCTTCGACGTTGTGCTGGAGGGCCTGCCCCAGGGCCTGGGAACGCCGGTGGGCGAACGCGGTCTCGACCTGTCGGGCGGCCAGAAGCAGCGCCTGGCCCTGGCGCGCGGCCTGCTGGCGGCGCGGGATTCGTCGCTGCTGCTGCTCGACGAACCGACCTCGGCGCTCGACCCGGTGACCGAGGCGCGCGTGACCCAGGCCATCCTGGACAATCATCCCGATACCGCCGTGATCGCCAGCGTCCACCGCCTGCACCTGCTTCCCCGCTTCGACCGGGTGGTGCTGATGGAGGCCGGCCGGGTGGTGGATAGCGGCACCTTGGACGAATTGCTAGCCCGCCAGCCGCTGTTCCAGGCCATGTGGTCCAAATCGCCACCCGCGCAAGCCGCATACCCCCCTGGACAAATGCACAGGTGACGCGCGCGCTTGGGTGCCATATATACCGTCCAGACGGTACAGTATCGAGCCCGAGGCGCATGTCACCCCCATCGAACCGCGAAAAGATCATCGATGCCGCCATGTCCATCGTCCGCGAGCAGGGCGTGGCCAAGCTGACGTTGGACGAGGCGGCCCGTTGCGCCGGCGTATCCAAAGGCGGCGTGCTCTACCACTTCAAGACCAAGGACGACCTGATCCGCGGCATGGTAGAGCGTCTCATCAACCAGTGCGAGGCGCTGCATCTCGCCTATTATGAGAAGGAGCCCGAGGGCCCCTATCGCTGGGCCCGCGCTGTGGTGCGCACCGGTTTCGATCCCAACGGCCCCGCCAGCGACAAGCTGGCTGGCGCCCTGCTTGCCAGCGTGGCGGTGAACCCCGAGCTGGTCGGGCCGCTCCAGGTCTCGTACGAGCGCTGGATCGAACGCATCAACGCGGACAGCCCCAATCCCATGCTGGCCGGCATGCTGTGCATGGCCATGGACGGCTACAATTTCGAACGCATTCTGGGCCTGAACAT
>DATJKV010000490.1:0-5632 GCA_035491155.1 Magnetospirillum sp.
TGCCGCCGTCCACGGTGATGGGGTTGAACTGGCCGCCGGCGGCGGTCATCCAGGTGTCGGTGGTGTTGGCGGCCGAATAGCTGAGGTGCTGCGGCTTGTTGTCCAGCAGCATCTGGCCCGAGGTGCTGTAGATGGTGACGCCGCCGTCCGAGCGCTTGTAGTACTGGATGTCCATCAGCTTGGAGAGGTCGGTCAGCGCGGAGTCGCGCTTGTCCTCAAGATCGGTGGTTCCGGTGGACGTGGCGCCGTTCTTGACGATCTTCTGGTTCAGGTCGTGGATGTTGTCCAGCAACTGATTGGCCTGGGTCACCGTCTGCTCGATGTCGCGGTCGGCCTCGACGCGCATGTTCTGGATCGAGGAGGTCATGTTGCCCAGCTGGTCGGCCACGTCCTGGGCGCTCTGCATGGTCGACCACTGGGTGGCCGGCTTGTTGACCTCGGACGACAGGGTCGAAAAGGCGCTGAACAGGTCGTTGACCTTGTGGGCGATGGAGGTCTCGTCGGCCACCTCGCCGAACAGGTCATCCAGGCGCGGGTAGTAGTTCTGCTCGACTTCCAGCTTGCCGGTGTTGGTGGTCTGGCGGCGGATGTCCTTCAGCAGGCCCTCGTTGACCATGCGGGTGATGCTGCCCACCTGCACGCCGGCACCCTGGCCGGCCACCACGCGCGACTCCGGGTTCATCACCTTGCGGGTGTAACCCACGGTGTTCACGTTGGTGACGTTCTGCGAGATGGTGTCCAGCCCGCGCTGGGCTGTCATCAATCCCGACAGGGCCGTATTCAGTCCGAGGGTCAGCGACATGGGTTTGCTCCCCGCCGTTCTGGCGTCAGAGGGTCTGGTTGAAGCTCAGCGAGTTGGCCTCGCTGGCCGAATGGTCTTGGAAATGGCCCGCGCGACCGTAGGTGACGGTGTTGGTCTTGGCGGTGCGGACCGCATTGACCACCGCATCCATCAGCATCTCGTAGGCTTCCATTTCCGCCTTGAGGCGGCGGGCGTTCTCCTCGATCAGATCCTTAAGGCGATGACCGAGGTTCAGGAGCTCTTCCTTCTGTTCGGGCTCCAGGGTGTCGACCAGATGCGGATCGTCGGCCATGGGGGCCACCGCCTGCTCGTAGATGCGCGCCAGCGAGGCCTTGTTTTCCGTCAGTTCGCGCACGGTGGCGGCGTCATGGCGGGCCAGGGCTTCGTTCTCGTATTCCAGCAGGTCGCACAGATGCGTGCACGCCCACACGATGTCGTCATAGGGAAGCGGGCTGGCGGTCATTGGGAAACCTCCTGGTGCGACAGCATCACTTTGGCGACCTGGTCGGCGAGGCCGATGCCGCGACCGTGATTGGCAATCGTCTTGCCGTACTCGTCCATCAGCATGGGCCGGAACATGGCCTCGGCCTGGCCGCCGCCGAAATAGCTCTTTTCTGCATCAAGACCGGTAAACATGTGGTTGAGCATTTGCGTGACGAACATGGCCTCGAACTTCTTGCCCAGCTCGCGCGCCTTCTCGGGCGAAGCGGCTTTGGTCTGCACCTGGCGCGGGGCCGAGGCGGCCAAGTCGGCGGCGGTGCCGGCGGCGATGGTGGAGGCGGCGGCCATTACATCACCTCGATATCGGCTTGCAGGGCGCCGGCAGCCTTGATGGTCTGCAGGATGGCGATCAGGTCGCGCGGCGTGACGCCGAGGGAATTGAGGCCGTTCACCAGTTCCTGCAGGGTCACCTCGTGCGGCACGACCTTCATGTTGGCCGGCTTGCCTTCGTCCACGTCGATGTTGGTGCGGGGAACCACGGTGGTTTCGCCGGTGGTGGAGAAGGGCGAGGGCTGCGACACCTGGGGAGTCTCGGTGATGCGGATGGTGAGCGCGCCTTGCGCGATGGCGACGGTGCTGATGCGCACGTTCTCGCCCATCACGATGGTGCCGGTGGCCTGGTCGATGACGACGCGGGCGGTCTGGTCAGGCTCGACGCGCAGCTGTTCGATGTCGGTCAGCATGGCGACCACGTCGCCACGATACTGCGGCGGCACCACCAACTGCACCGAGCCGGGATCGGCCGGGCGGGCCACGTCGGTGCCCAGGAAGGAATTGACCGCCTGGGCGATGCGGCGCGCGGTGGTGAAGTCGGGATTGCGCAAGCTGACCTTGACGGTCTCCATGTGGCTCATCTCGAAGGGCAGTTCGCGCTCGACGATGGCGCCGTTGGCGATGCGGCCCTTGGTGGGGGTGCCCTTGGATACCGAGGCGGCCTGGCCCTGGGCCGAGAAGGACGAGGTGGCGACGCCGCCCTGGGCGACCGCATAGACCTCGCCGTCGGCGCCCACCAGCGGGGTGACCAGCAGGGTGCCGCCGTCCACGCTCTTGGCGTCGCCCAGCGCCGACACCGACACGTCCACGCGGGCGCCCTGGCGGGCAAACGGCGGCAGCACGGCGGTGACCATGACGGCGGCGACGTTCTTCGGCTTCAGGGTGGCGATGGTGCCACCCTGGCCGCGGATGTTGACGCCCAGGCGTTCCAGCATGCCCACCAGGGATTCCTTGGTGAACGGCGCGTTGGTCAGGTCGTCGCCGGTGCCATTCAGGCCCACCACGATGCCGTAGCCGACCAGGATGTTGTCGCGCACGCCTTCGAAGTCGGCGATGTCCTTGATGCGAGAGGCGCCGAAGGCCATCTGCGGCATGCAGGCGATGGTCACGGCGACCAACCCGGCGGCAAGCACGAAGGCACGCAGCGCGTTGGCAACGGTGGCAGCAGTGGCAGTGGCGGCTCGGATCATGGAATCCTCTGGGCGCGGACACAAATAGACGCCAATGCAGATGCGAGCGCCGTGCCAATTGGCAAAATGCAGCAATATCAATTGGTTGTGCCGAAGGCAGGATTTTTCTGGCGGCAAAAACAGGGTAACGCTCGGCAAACTTTGCCGATTGGGCACCCCCAAAGCGGCAGAAATAGCGACTTTCGCCCGGCCGCCCCAAAAGCTAGAATGCAGGCACCGCAAAGACCCCTAGGGATTACGGCAGCCTCATGAAAGTCTCTTCCACCGGTTCCAGTTCCGCCGCGAGCGGCACCCGCCGGGTCGACAAGTCGGGGGCCAAGACCGGGGAGTTCAAGCAGGCCCTGGTCGAGGCCCTGGACGGCGTCGAAGGCCCCCAGGCTGCCGAAGCGCCGCTGCAGCTGGCCGGCATCGACGCGCTTCTGATGGTGCAGGCGGTGGACGATTCCACCGAGCGTCAGGCCAGGAAGCGCCTGATCCGCCGGGGCGAGGACATCCTCGACAAGCTGGAGGAAATCAGGCACGGCCTGCTGCTCGGCACCGTGCCTCGGGAAAAGTTGATGGACCTGGCCCAGATGGTGCGCGCGAGCCGCGAGACCTGCCAGGATCCCCGCTTGGCCGCCCTGCTGGACGAGATCGAGCTGCGAGCGGAAGTGGAAATCGCCAAGTTGAGTCGTGGCCTGTAAGGCGCCCGTCCAAGTGTCGGTGCACATTTCGATGCGCGCGATGAACGTCGCCCTTGCGGCTCTGCGGGTCACCTCATATATTCCCCCGGCAAATTTGGATCGACCGTTGCATCGAGGGAACGGATGACCGTCACTCTGCCGCCGGATTACCGTCCGACCGACGAAGAGCCCTTCATGAGCGAGCTGATGCGGGAATACTTCCGTCAGAAGCTGTTGGGCTGGCGGTCGGAATTGCTGCGTGAATCGGACGAGACGCTCGCCCATCTTCAGGAAGGCGGCCTGCAGGAGCCGGACATCGCCGACCGTGCTTCGGCCGAGACCGACCGCGCCCTGGAGCTTCGCACCCGCGACCGCGAGCGCAAGCTGATCGCCAAGATCGACGCCGCGCTGGGCCGCATCGAGGATGGGTCCTACGGCTATTGCGAGGAAACCGGCGAGCCGATCACCATCCGTCGCCTGGAAGCGCGCCCCATCGCGACGCTGTCCATCGAGGCGCAGGAACGGCACGAGCGGTTGGAACGCACCCACCGCGAAGAGTAAGGCAAAGCCCCGCATCCGCGGGGCTTTTTGCTTTTGGGCGCCAGGTGTAGACTCCTCCCATGCCCATTCGCATCACCCTGGCCAGCGGGCCCGAGGCGGGCCGCGTTTACGACTTCCCCGACACCCAGGCGCTGGTGGTGGTGGGGCGGCATCCGTCCTGCGACGTGGTGCTGCCGGCCGAATGGACCTGCGTGTCGCGCTACCACCTGGGTTTCGAGCGTAAGCTGGGCCGTTACCGTCTGGTGCTGCAAGCCGACAATCCGGTGTGGGTGGACGGCGACGAGGCGTTCGAGGGGGACGAGTTGCCCCCCGCCGCCAAGCTGATTCTGGGCGAGCCCGACGGGCCGAAGGTGAAAGTGGAGGCCGTCACGGAAGAGGACGGCCTGCCGCCCACCAAACGCCATCCCCACCACGACAGCGCCGCCCGTGTCGCCGCCGCCGCCGCGCGGCGGGTCAAACTGGGGCTGTCCTTGGCGGCCGCCGTGGTGGTGGCGCTGGTGATGGGGCTGTCGTGGATGCGCCATGCCGAGCAACAGGACCTGTCGGCGCTGCTGGCCCGCCAGGGCGGCGGCGCCCTGGCAGAGGAACAGCTGGCGTCGTCGTTACGCGAGGCCAGCCGCTCGGTCTACCTGGTGGCAGCCAAGGATGCGCAAGGGATCACGCCCTTCGGCACCGCCTTCGTGGTGGAGGGCGGCCAATTGGCCACCGGCGCCCATGTGGCCGAGCAATTCGCCGATATGGGCCAGGGATTGACCCTGGTGGTGCGTGCCGCCGGCACACCGGTGCGCGAGCTCAAAGTGGTCAAGGTGACCATGCACCCCCATTACCGCCGTTTCGAGGATGCCTGGCGCGCCTATGGCCCGCTGGCGGCGGGGGCGGGCGGCACCAACCGGCCCATCGTCGAGGCGGGCGGCTATGACGTGGCGCTGTTGCAGGTGGCGCCGGCCGACGTGGACAAGCTGGGGCCGCCGCTGCAATTGGCGGCCGACGCCGATTTGATGGCGCTGGAGCCGGGCGATGCGGTGGGCTATGTGGGCTTCCCACTGGAAAGCGCCGCGCTGGGCGGAGTTAACCTGGACGACCCCGAGGCCCAGTTGCAGATCGGCCGCCTCACCGCCTTGACCGATTTCTTCCTGGTGAAAAGCGATCTGGCCGACCGCCAGCTGCTGCAGCACTCGCTGCCCGTCCAGGGCGGCGCCTCGGGATCGCCGCTGCTGGACCGGCGCGGCCAGGTCATCGGCGTGGTGTCGGGCGGCAATCTGGTGGAAATCAACGCGCAAGGCACCCGCGTACCCACCGGCATCGGCGTCAACTTCGCCCAGCGCGCCGATCTGGTGCGCGAGTTGCTGGCCGGCGATGCCGCCGCCAAGACCACCGAGCGCGAGGCGCTGTGGCAGCGCCGGCTCAAGCGCTACCAGAACGAGGTGGACGTCGCCATCGCAGACTGGACCGGCAGCCACGGCGTCTCGGCCATTCCGCCGGCTCTGGTGCAGGTGGAGGGGCGCATCGAGGAAAACACCCGCTATGACCTGCCCGCCTTCGTCCATCACTTCAGCGTACCGAAGGCTGGCTGGTACCTGTTCCTGGCCACCTCGCGCAACCGCGAGAACATCGACATGATGCTGATTGAGGAAACCGCCAAA
>DATJKV010000491.1:0-3285 GCA_035491155.1 Magnetospirillum sp.
CAACACGCGGCCGTACCACGAGCGGTCGAAGATAGTGACACGGCCGGCGCGGGACAGGTGGCGCCAGAAGCGCCACAGGTAATGCTGGGCACGCTCCTCCTCGGTGGGAGCGGCGATGGGGATGACTTGGTAATTGCGGGCGTTCGCCGCGTTGGTGAGGCGGCGAATGGTGCCACCCTTGCCGGCGGCGTCCCAGCCCTCGAACACCAGCACCGTGGAAATGCCCCTGTCCTTGGCCTTGCGGTGCAGATGGAACAATCGCCCACGCTGTTCCTGGAGCGCCCGGACGTAGTCGTCGGGGGCAATGGATTTGGTCATGTCGAGCGACGACAGGATGGACGGCTGGTTGGCGAGCGCCACCGGCTTGGGGCCCTTGGCCTGCTCGGCGGGCTTCTTCAGTTCGGCGGCAATCTTGTCGGCCACCTCGCGCGCCGCCAGGTGCTTGGCGATAGCATCGCGCACGGTGTTCAGCACCACCGAGGTCCGATAGCGCGAGTCGGCGCCCTCGACGATGTGCCACAAAGCGTGGCCTTTCGAGCTGTGCATGATCAGCCGCTCGGCGGCGGCGACGAACTTGTCGTAGAGCTTGGTGTGCTTCCAGTCGGTGTCGGAGACCTGCCAGGCGGTAAGCGGGTCCTCCTCCAGCTTCTTCAGGCGCTTCTTCTGCTCCTTCTTGGACAGGTGCATCCAGAATTTCAGGATCAGGGCGCCATCGTCGGCCAATGTCTTCTCGAAATGGACGACACGCTCCAACTCCTCTTCCATCTCGGCCACGCTGATATCGCCCATGGCGCAGCCGACGAAGGGGTGGTGGTACCACGACGACAGGAACAGGCCGATCTTGCCCTTGGGCGGCAGGTCACGCCAATACCGCCAGTAATGCGGCCGTTCGCGCTCCTCGTCCGAAGGCGGGCCGTAGGCCCGCGTCACGATCCAGCGCGGGTCCATCCACTCGTTGAGCAGATTGACGGTTTCGTTCTTGCCGGCGCCATCCACACCAGCAAACACGATGATGACCGGGAAGTCGGCGGCGCGCAGGCGTTGCTGCAGGTCCAGCAGTTCGGTCCTGAGCTGCGGCGCCATGGCGTCGAAATCTTCGCGCGATACCTTGCGTCCAAGTTCAGCTGCTTCAAACATGACGTCCCCTCCCTTCCGTCATGATGCGACAGTAAAACGCTAGCGCATCACCAACTTCACCACCAGTATCTCAACCGCCTTTGCCCCCGTCGGATCCTTGCGCACGATATCGAGGGCCACAGCCTTGACGGTGGCGGCGGGGTTGCCGCGCGAGAATTCCTCCCACGGCATGGCCGAAAGCGCCTGGGCGATGCGGTCGGAAATCTTCTTGTTGAGGCTGGTCTGTTCGTGAAAGACCGCCGACAGCTCCATGTTGACCGCATGGAAAATGCCGTCCTCGTCCCAGAACTCCAGGAAGATGGATTGAATCTTGACGTAGTACTCGCCATTGGCGCCACCGCCACCGCCACCGCCACCGCCACCGCCGCCCTTGCTCGATGCGCGGGCAACGGCCGGCAGAACGGCCAGGGCGGCGATCAGGGCGCGACGCGACAGCATGGTCATGGATCCATCGCCAGGGTGACCTGGGCCTCGGCCAACTCGGCGCCCATCAGTCGAATGTTGGCCAGCAAGGCGCCGACGATCACCCGCACGCCCTTGGGGGCCTGCTCCAGTTGCTCGTGCAGGCGGTCCTTGCCGATGACCACGCAGGCGGTCTCCACCTCGGCCACCGCCGAAGCCATGCGCGGCTGGTCGTCGATGAGCGCCATCTCGCCAAAAATGCCGCCCTGGATGACGCTGCCCAGGTTCACCTGTTGGCCCATCACCGTCTTGAAGATAGTGACCCGGCCATACTCCACCACATAGGCGGCATCGCCCGCATCGCCCTCGGAGAAGATCTGGGTGCCGGCCTCGAAGACCTTGCGACGGGAATTGGCGGGCTGGTCCATGGCGCTTCCTCGTCAGCCCTGGCGCCGGATCGAAAAGTTCTTGGGCACCAGGATCGTGCTTTGCACCGGTGCGATGGTGTCGAGCGTGGGGTAGTCGATGGTGTAGTGCAGGCCGCGGCTTTCCCGCCGCAGCAACGCCGAACGCACGATCAGCTCGGCCACCATGGCCAGATTGCGCAGTTCCAGCAGATCGCTGGTGACACGGAAGCTGCCGTAATATTCCTCGATCTCGGACAGCAGCAGCTTGACCCGGTGCTTGGCCCGCTCCAGGCGCTTGGTGGACCGCACGATGCCCACATAGTCCCACATGAAGCGGCGCACTTCGTCCCAATTGTGGGCCACCACCACTTCCTCGTCGGAATCGGTGACCCAGCTTTCATCCCAGGCGACCAGCACCGGCGGCGGCGGAATCTGCGCCAGGCGGTTGGCGATGTCCTCGGCGGCGGCGGCACCGAACACCAGGCATTCCAGCAGCGAATTGGAGGCCAGCCGATTGGCGCCATGCAGGCCGGTGCACGAGACCTCGCCGATGGCGTAGAGGTTGTCCACGTCGGTGTGGCCGGTGCGGTCGGTGAGCACGCCGCCGCAGGTGTAGTGGGCCGCCGGCACCACCGGAATCGGTTCCTTGGTCATGTCGATGCCGTATTTCAGGCACTCGGCATAAAGGGTGGGGAAGTGGGCGGTGATGAACTCGGCCGGCTTGTGGCTGATGTCCAGGAAGACGCTCTCGCAGCCCAGCCGCTTCATCACGTCGTCGATGGCGCGGGCGACGATGTCGCGGGGCGCCAGCTCGCCGCGCGGGTCGTATTCGTCCATGAAGCGGGTGCCGTCGGGACGCAGGAGCTGGCCGCCCTCGCCGCGCACCGCCTCGGAAATCAGGAACGACTTGGCCTTGGGATGGTACAGGCAGGTGGGATGGAACTGGCTGAATTCCATGTTGGCCACCCGGCAGCCGGCGCGCCAGGCCATGGCGATGCCGTCACCGGTGGAACCGTCGGGATTGGAGGAATAGAGGTAAACGCGCGAGGCGCCGCCGGTGGCCAGCACCACCACACGGGCAGCCAGCGCCGCCACCTTGCCGGTGGCGCGGTCCAGCGCGTAGGCGCCGACGCAGCGGCCCTTGCGTCCGGAATTCAGATGCTCGCGAATCAGGTCGACGGCATTGTGATGCTCGAAAATCTCGGCACCCGATGCGCGCAGCCGTTCCATCAGGCCGGTCTGCACGGCCCGTCCGGTGGCGTCGGCCGAGTGGATGACTCGGCGATGGGAATGGCCGCCCTCGCGGGTCAGATGGTAGACGCCGCCCTCGCGGTCGAAC
>DATJKV010000492.1:0-4830 GCA_035491155.1 Magnetospirillum sp.
AGACGACATGAGCCATGGACCCCTCCAAAGGAAAGGGAGGGGAACCGAAGCTCCCCTCCCACATCGACCTGCGTTCGCTTCCGCCACCTTATCGCCGCAGGTCGATCTCGACACCGGGTTCACCGGTGAATTCCACCAAGATGTCCTCGTCCTGGACCAGGTACTGACAGGCCAGCCGGTAGGTCGGCGGCACGTCGTTCACTTCGGCCTGCTCAAGGACTTCCTTGCTCAGCTTGCCGTTCACCGACAGGGTCAGCTTCTCTTTGTCGGTCAAATGGATGGCCTTGGGCTTGTTGGTGCCCAGATAGGTCACCTTGATCAGGCACGAGCCGCACTCGCCGTCCTGGCACTGAAACGGGATGGCGATGTCGTTCTTCTTCGCCAGCGCCAGCAGGGTCTTGTTGTCGGCGACGGCATAGACGGTGACGTTCTTGGGCAGCGTGGGGCCGCTGAAAGTGACGTTGGCCATATGACTCCCTCTCTCCGGTCTTCTGGTTCACGCGGGGCGGCTCGCCCCGGTCAGGACCCGGGCAGCCTCGGACAAGGAGACGTAAATGGGGGTGATCCCCTCGGTCTCCAGGAACTTCAGTTCGTTAGGCGTCAGATCGGTCGGGACCACCGCATAATGCTGGCCGCCCGAGCGGCGCAGGATGCAGCGGGCGAAGGTGCGCAGAATCTGGTCGTAGAAACGGCAGCCCAGAAACAGGAAGCCCTTGCCGGTGCGCCGCTGCTGCACCGCCGCCGGGATGGGCGTCTGCAGGTCGATCTCGGTCAGCACCTCGACATAATCGGAATCCGATGCCAACACGTCGCCATCGGGCTGGGCGGCGCCGTGCGGCTTGTACAGCACGGTGGCCCAATCGGCGGCTGCGGCCGCACATTCCTTCGCCTCGGCATCGAAGGCGCGCACCCAGGGAACGTCGGTGGTGCGCCGCGCCTTCGAGGCGCCCTGGACGGAGCCCCAGTCGCTCCGACCCGCCAGTGCCGCCCGCATGGCGCCGTCATACCAGGTGTCGACGATCAGCGGCAGCTTCTCCAGCGAGGCCAGCCAGCGGTGCAGGTGGTTGGGTTCGGGGACGGGCTGGAAGATCTGCGCCAGCAGCTTGTCCACGGTGACCCGGTGGCGAAAGGTTTCGATGTACTGGGCGGTATGCCACAGGTTGTTGCGGATGCGGCCGGGCACCGCCACCCTGGACGCCATCAGCTGCGCCAGCGCCCGTGCCCCCACCGGTACCGGCGGCTCGGCCGGTCCCAGGGCCAAAATCTCCGGGCCCAGATAGGGGATGACCTCGCCGGCGGCCATGTCGGCGGACAGGCGCTCCAGCAAAGCGATGGGGGAGGCGGCGGCGGCCATGTCCGTCAGTCCTCGTCGCCCAGCTTGCGGGCGTCGACGGTGATGGGCATGGGGGTGTCGGCCGGCATGTCCGGCATCTGGAACTTCCAGCCGTTGCTGATGGTGATGACGCCGCCCCACGGCGTGCCGTTCTCCATGGCGACGATCTTCTCTTCCAGGTCCTTCTTGGGGACGTAGATTTCGTAGTAATCGGCAACCTTGCGCAGCGTCACCTTCATGGCGCGGGCTCCAGAAGTTCGAGTTCGTGGCGGCGCATGCCGACCAGGATGCCGCGATCGACGAAGTCGATGGCGTAGACGTAGAAGCGGTTCAGGTAGGTGCCGACCGATTTGACGTAGCCCACGTCGCCGTCCTGGATCAGGAACTGGCCGATGGCGCTGCCGGGATAGGTCCCGTCGTTGCGCACGGCGCGGATGGCCTGAACCTTGTCTCCGGCCTCGAAGGCCGGGGGATCGTAGAGTTCGCAAATCTCTTGCATCGGCACCTCCCTGGAACGGGTCGCGTCAGGCCGGACCGATGCAGTCCGACGGGCAGACGGCGCTGCACTTGGGGGCGTCGCCGTCGCACTCGGTGCAGGCCGAGGCCTTGATCACGTAGACGTCGCCCTTCAGCGAGATGGCGCCGTTGGGGCATTCCAGTTCGCAGGCGCCGCACGAGCTGCACGAATTGGGGTCGATCTTCATGGCCATGATGAATCTCCTTATGGCTCGGGTCAGGCGAGGTCCTGCCGCGCGGCGCCGAATGCCTCGGCGTACCAGGCGGCGACGGCGGTCTCGATGTACTCGAAGGGATAGCAGTCCACGGCGGCGATGCCGGCGTGGGCCAGGTCCTTCTTAGGGCAGCTGCCGATCTTGGAGACGAACACGGCGTCCAGGCCGGCGAGAATGGGGATCACCTTGTCCTCCAGCACGTCGTCGTCGCCCCAGCCGCCCTGGCAGTAGTTGTCGACCTTGCGGTGGCCGACGAAGCGCACGCCCATCTGGTCCACCTCGTAGACCTGGAATTCGCTGGCGTGGCCGAAATGCTGGTTGATGCGCCCGCCGCCCTTGGTGGCCACCGCCACCAGCTTGGCCGGTGCGGCCGGCAGGGTGGCGGCCAGGTCGACGGCGGCGGCCTCGGCGGCCTTGCGGTGGTCGGCGCGCTCGCGCTCCACCACCTCGCGGTACAGACGGCGAGGCTCGGGGTCGTAACTCAGGTCGTCGCCGATCTTGTCCAGGGTGAAGTCCTGGGACAGGTCTTCGCCCAGCATGCCGACGGCGTCGGCGCGGCACTGGCGGCAATGGCGCATCAGGTTGGCGCCGCCGGCCAGTTGGTCCTGCAGGGACTTGAGTTCCGCCGGGGTCGGGCCGCGCTGGCCGGTCAGGCCGAAATGGGTGCCGTGCGCCGGGTCCGAGATCAGCGGCATGACGTTGTGCAGGAAGGCGCCGCGCTCCTTGATGGCGGCGTTGACGTCCAGCAGGTGGTGGTCGTTGATGCCGGGGATCATCACCGAGTTGACCTTGACCAGGATGTCCTTGGCGCGCAGCAGCTCAAGGCTTTCCATCTGCCGCTCGTGCAGGATCTTCGAGGCGTCCAGGCCGGTGTAGCGCTTGCCCTTGAAATAGATCCAAGGGTAGATCGCCGTGCCGATCTCAGGGTCCACCATGTTGATGGTGATGGTCACGTGGTCGATGTTGTGCTCGGCCAGCCTCTCGACGTGGTCGGGAAGGGCGAGGCCGTTGGTGGAGACGCAGAACTTCAGGTCCGGCAGCAGCTTTTCCACCTGCCGGAAGGTCTCGAAGGTCTTGTCGGCGTCGAATATGGAGTCGCCGGGGCCGGCGATGCCCAGCACCGACAACTGCGGCACCTTGTTGGCCACGGCCAGAACCTTGCGCGCCGCCTGTTCGGGCGTCATGCGCTCGGATGTCACGCCGGGCCGGGATTCGTTGGAGCAATCGTATTTTCGGTTGCAGTAATTGCACTGGATATTGCAGGCCGGCGCCACCGCCACATGCATGCGGGCGAAGTAGTGGTGGGCTTCCTCGCTGTAGCAGGGATGATCCTTGATCTTGGCCCACACGTGGTCGGGCATGTCGCCCTGGCCCTTGGAGGAGCCGCACGAACTGGACGAACAACCACCGGCGGGCTTGGCGTCAGCGGCCGTCCGAGGGCCCTTGGCCAGGATGCTCGAGAGGGGGATGACGTTGCTGCTCACCGGTGGCCTCCGCGATCAGGGGATCGTACCGAACCGCTACTTCGCAAGGGGCGTGCCAAAAAGAAAAAATGGCGCAATGCTTGGGATCATGTTGCCAACGCCAATTGTCTGGCTGTCGTATGTCTGACGATGCTGTCGGGGTTGCGACAAACACGGCGATTGACACCCATCAAGGCCGGCGCGCGCTTTTAGCCGCACAGTTCCGGCCATTCGTGCCCCAGGAGGATCAAGGATGGCGACCATCCCGTTGCAGGAACCGGCCTATCGCGGCAAGCCCGGCCCGTTGTTCTTCGCTGCCGGTTTCCGGCCGTTCTTTCTGTTCGCCGGCATCGAGGCGCTGGTGGCGCTGCCCCTGTGGCTCGCGGTGTACACGGGGGCCGTCGACCTGCATCTGCCCTTTGCCGCGCCGGTCTGGCATGGGCACGAAATGGTGTTCGGCTTCGCCGCTGCGGCCATCGGCGGATTCCTGCTGACCGCCGTGCCCAATTGGACCAACACCCACCACGTCAGCGGTCGACCGCTGATGGCGCTGTTCGCCCTGTGGCTGGCCGGCCGCATCGCCTTCACCCTGTCGGGCTTCCTGCCGCTGCCCTTGGTCGCGGTGGTCGAGCTGTCCTACATGCCGGCGCTGGCACTGTTGCTGGCCAAGCCGCTGATCACGGCGGGCAAGGCCCGCAATATGGCCTTCCTGCCCATCCTGGCGCTATTCACCCTGGCGGACGGTGTGGTGGTGGCCGGCACCATGGGCCTGGGCGATCCCATGCGCGGTATCTACCTGGGCCTTTCCCTGGTGCTGGTGATGATCGCCATCGTCGGCGGCCGCATCATCCCATCCTTCACCCAGAACTGGCTGCGCATGCAGGGGCGCCCGGTGGAGGTCAAGCCGGTGGGCTGGATCGAGAACGGGGGTGCGCAGGCCAGCGTGCTGCTCGGCGGCGCGCTCATTGCCGTGGTGCCGGGCTCGGTGGCGGCGGGCGTGGTGCTGCTGGCGGCGGCGGCCATTCATATGGTGCGGCTGTCGCGCTGGTACGGTCAGCGCACGCTCGCCAATCCCATCCTGTGGGTGCTGCACCTGGGCTATCTGTGGATGGTGGTGGGCCTGGCGCTCTTGGGCCTATCCAGCTTCGTCGAGGCGCTGCCGGTGTCGGCCGCTGTACATGCGCTCACCGCGGGCAGCATCGGCACCATGGTCCTGGGGGTGATGAGCCGGGCCGCGCTGGGCCATTCCGGGCGGCCGCTGGAAGTGGCCAAGCCGGTGGTGGTTGCCTATGGCCTGCTGTCG
>DATJKV010000493.1:0-8118 GCA_035491155.1 Magnetospirillum sp.
GCTGGCGGCGGCCGCTCCTGCCCTCGACAACGCGCGCAGCCAGTTCCAGCGGCAAAGCAATTTCGTCGCGCTCCAACAGCAATCCGAGCGCCTGCGTGGCCTGATAGAAAGCCTGGATGCCACCGGCGTCGGCAGCTCGCAGATGGACGAGTTGCGCACCCTGATGGCGGCCATCGGTGACAATCTGGTCGGCCGCAACGCCCTGGTCGAGCGCCGTCTGCATCTGGCGGAACGCCTGCAAAAGCTGAGCGGCGAGATGGGCGCCCTCGATAGGGAACTGCACATGCTGGAGGACCGCCAGCAGGGTGACAGTGCGCTGCCTTTGATCATCGACGGCCTGGCGGCGCTTCGCCAGTCCATCTCCGCCGCCGATCAGGAGACCCTGGCGCGGGTGCGCCACGATTATGACGAGCACGCCCGCCGGCTGGCCATGCTGGTGGAGGTTGGCAGGAGCGATCGCGACCGCGCCGCCCGGGTGGCGGCGCGCAAGCTGGTGACATTGGGGGCCGGTCCCGACAACGCCTTCGAACTGCGTGGCCAGTTCCTGGTCGCCGAGACGCGCCTGTTCGTGGCCAACGAGGAAGGCCGCGACCTGGTGGCGCGCACCTCGTCGGCCGTCGGGCATCTGGTGGGGCTGGCGGAAGCGGCCGCTGCCGCCAACGAAACCGCCGCCGAGCAGGCCTTGTCGGCCGGCCGGCGCACCATGATGCTGATCGCGTTCGGCACGTTCCTCGGGCCGCTTCTGTTCGTCTGGCTTTACCTTGGCCGCAACATCGTCGCTCGGCTGTCCGGGCTCGCTGCCACCATGCACCGCATCGTCCAGGGCGATTTCGCCACCCGGGTGGCGCGCTCGGGCAACGACGAGATCGCCGACATGGCCGGTGAGCTGGTGGTGTTCCAGGACGCCATGGCACGGTTGCAGGAATCCACCGACCTGCTCAAGGAGAGCGAGCAGAGGATGCGTATCATCCTCGACACCTCGCCGCTGGCGCTGGCTATCTCGCGGGTCTCGGACAACGTTATCCTCTACGTCAATCCGCACTGGGCCGCGCTGTACGGCGTGCCCGAGAACGAGGCAGTGGGCATGGATGCCTCGGTGTTCTATGCCGATCGCGCCGACCGCGCCCGTGTGGTGGAGCTGGTCAAGCGCCAAGGCTTCCTGGCCGATTTCGAAAGCCGGGTGCGTCGCTCGGCAGGGCAGGAATTCTGGGCGCTGCTGTCAGCCACCGTCATCGAGATGGATGGCGAGCCGGCGGTGTGCGTCACGAGCACCGACATCACCAAGCGCAAGGAGGGCGAGGCCGCCCTGGCCGAGGCCAAGCGCATGGCCGAGGATGCCAACCAGGCCAAATCCCAGTTCCTCGCCACCATGAGCCACGAAATCCGCACGCCCATGAACGGCGTGCTGACCATGGCGCAACTGCTGGAAGAGATGAACCTGCCGCCCGAGCAGAAGGAGATGGCCCGGGTTATCCGCGATTCGGCCTCGTCGCTGCTGACCATCATCAACGATATCCTGGACTTCTCGAAAATCGAATCCGGCCGCTTGCAGCTGGAGACGGTCGAGATGAACGCGGTGGAACTGGTGGAAGGGGTGGCCGAGCTGCTGTCGCCCCGGGCCCTGGAAAAAGGCGTCGGCCTGATCACTTTCGTCGATCCCGGCCTGCCGGAACGACTGCGCGGCGATCCGGTACGACTGCGCCAGATTGTCACCAATCTCGCCGGCAACGCCATCAAGTTTACCGAGAAGGGCTGCGTGCGCATCGCCGTCGAGGCGGTGGACGTCAAGTCGCGCCCGCTGTGTCTGCGCTTCTCGGTCTCGGACACCGGCATCGGCCTGGACGACGACCAGCAGGCGCGCCTGTTCGAGCCGTTCACCCAGGCGGACGCCACTATTGCCCGGCGCTATGGCGGCACCGGTCTGGGCCTGTCCATCTGTCGTCGGCTGGTGGCCCTGATGGGCGGCGATATCGGCGTGCGGAGCCGGGTGGGCGAGGGCTCGACGTTTTGGTTTACCGTGCCGCTGGACGTGGCGTCGGAATGGCCCGAACAGGGCCCCGACTTGGCCGGCGTCGCCGTGTTGGTGCTGGCCGAGGGCCCGGTGGCGGCCGAGGCCACGCGGCAATATCTCGGCCATCTCGGCGCCCAGGTGGCGGTGGTCGCCTCCACCGATGGAGCGCTCGCCGCCGTACGGGCCGCCGCCTTGGCCGGGTGGTACTACGATGTTGTGCTGATGGACGGCGCCCAGGACTTCAAGCTGCGGGTTTCGGTGGCGCGGGCGTTGCTGGCCGCAGCCGGCTCGGCGGCGCCCACCCGCATCGTCATGGTGGCGCCCCACGCGGTCTATTCGGCGGCGGCCAGCGACGCCCGCGAAGCCGGCCTGTTCGCCACTTTGTCCAAGCCGGTGCGACGCGGTGCCCTGTGGCGCACCGTGGCGGCGGCGGCCAATCGCGGCTTCCTGGACGAGGTGGACGAAGACCAGTTGGGAGCGGACGAAACCTACATCCCACCCAGCATCGAGGAAGCTGCGGCAGCCAGTGCCCTGTTCCTGGTGGCCGAGGATAATCCGACCAACCAGGTGGTGATCCGCCGCCTGATGGAGCGCCTGGGCTATGCCATCGAGATCGTCGCCAACGGCGTCGAGGCGTGGGAGCGCATGCAGATTCGCGATTACGGCCTGCTGCTGACCGACTGCCACATGCCCGAGATGGATGGTTACGAGCTGACCATGCGGGTGCGTGCGTGGGAAGAGCAGACGCTCAACCGCATGCCCATCGTGGCATTGACCGCCGACGCGCTGGCCGGGACCGCCAAGAAGTGCCAGGACTGCGGCATGGACGCCTTCCTGGCCAAGCCCATCGATCTGGCCCAGCTGGACGCCACCATGCGCAAGCTGCTGCCGCGCGCGGTGGCGCTGCGTCGCCGCCGGGGCGCCGAAGCTCCGGCGACCGATTTTCGTCCTGAAATTCCCCCGGCCGAATCGAGTGGCCCGCCGGTGCTCGATCTTACGCCCATGCGCGAGATTTTCGGCAGCGTTACCGACGACGCCAAGGAACTGCTGGCTCTGTTCGTGGACAGCACCCGCCCGCTGGTGGTGGAAACCCGGACGGCCCTGGAGGCCGGCAACGTGGAGGATGCCCGCGAGGCGTCCCACGGCGCCAAAGGGGCCGGAAACTCCGCCGGCTGCTTCCGCTTTGGCCGCATCGCCGCCGAGATCGAGGCAGCCTGCGCCCGGCACGACGGCGAATTCGCCGAATCCCGGCTAGGCGCCTTCGAGACCGCCTTCGAGGAGGCTGCCCTCGCGATCAGGGAACTTTAGAAGACTGCGGAAGAACTCCGCTGTTCCCCACCTCGTCACCCCCGCGAAAGCGGGGGGCCATGTTGGGGGGGAATTCGTAGAGCCGGTCGGGTGGGCCGCTCGTGGACCTTTAGGCTCCGACGGTGGAGCGGACCAGCACGCGGATAATCTTTTCCTTCAGCGCCGGGGGCAGCACCGGCTTGGCCAGGAAGGCGCCGATGTCCAGTTCCTTGGCGCGGGCCACGGTGGACGCGTCCGTATGGGCGGTCAGCATGATGACGGGGGTGCGGGCAATCGCCGGGATGGCGCGCAGTTGGCGGACGAAGCCGAAGCCATCGACGGGGCGCATCTGGATGTCGCAGATGACCAGATCGGGCGCTTCCGCCTGCACCGCCTCCAGGCCGGAATGGCCGTCATGGGCCTCGATGACCGCACCGACGCCCAGCTGGGTCAGCATCTTCTTCACGATGGTGCGGACGAATTCCTGGTCGTCGATGACCAGCACCTTCAGCGACGCGAGATTGACCCCGTCGGACATCGCCATTTCCCCCCGGACAACAGTTCGCCAAATGCTACCAGAAGTATCCGCAAAAGCAAAAGGGGAGGCGTACAGCCTCCCCTGACAAAGGTATGCTCGGGTCTCGGCCTTATTGGTTGGCGGCCAGCTTCCGGGTGCCCTCGGCGCGGTCGCGGGCAGCCTCGCGGCCAAGCGCGAAGGCCTTGCGGTTGACTTCGACCATGGCCGGCTTGCGGGCGCGGAAGCGGCCGACAATCTGCTCTTCCAAATCCTCGGCGGGGAAGGGCAGGTAGTCGGCGATACCGCCCAGCATGACGGTGTTGATCAGGCGCAGGTCACCCAGGTCGCGGGCAATGGCGCCGGCGTCGAAATCGTACACGGTGACGCCGGCGGCGCGCATGGTGGCCACCGGGTCCTCGGGGTACTGGAACAGGCCGGACGACACCACCGGCGGAACCAGGCGGATGGTATTGACCATGGCGACGCCGCCCGGGCGCAGCATATCGGCCCAACGGGACCCCTCGGCCACCTCGAAGGCGACCAGAACGTCGGCAGTGCCCGGCGTGATCACCGGCGACCACACCTTGCGGCCGAAGCGGACATGGCTGGTGACCACGCCGCCGCGCTGGGCCATGCCGGCCACTTCCGACTTCTTGACGTCGTAGCCCCTGGCGATGGCGGCCTGGGCCAGGATTTCGGCGGCGGTCATGACACCCTGGCCGCCGGTGCCGCAGACCAGGATGTTGGTGATGATGTCGCTCATTGCCTTCACTCCGCGGCGGCCGGCAGGATGGCCTTGGGGCCGCACGACTCGACGCACATGTGGCAGCCGGTGCACATGGCGGTGTCGATGGTGGTGAACTTCTTGACGATGTCCGGAGCGCTGTCGCGCTTCTTCACCTCGGTGCGCGACACCGAGATGGCCGGGCAGCCCACGTTGATGCAGTTGCCACAGCCGGTGCACTTGTCGTCGATCACCTCGTAGGGGGTGAGCTTGGGATAGAACTCGGACAGCACGCAGGGGCGGTCGGTGATGATCACCGAGGGCTCGTTGATGGCGATTTCCTCGCGGATCGCCCGGTTCACCACCGGCAGCTGGTAGGGGTCGATCTTGCGGATGCGCTCTGGCTTGACGCCCAGCGCCTCGACCAGCCTGACGAAGTCGATGCGGGGCGCCTCGTCACCGTTCAGATCCTTGCCGGTACCGGCATGGTGCTGGCCGCCGGTCATGCCGGTGGTGCGGTTGTCCAGGATCAGGCAGGTGACGTTGCCGCGGTTGTAAACGATGTCCAGCAGGCCCTGCATGCCCATGTGCAGGAAGGTGGAATCGCCGATGACGGCGACCACGGCCTTGTCCTTGGTCTCTTCCGAGCGGGCCTTGTCCATGCCCAGCGCGATGCCCATGGAGGCGCCCATGGAGATGGTGGTGTCCAGCGCGTTCCAGGGATGGCCGGCGCCCAGGGTGTAGCAACCGATGTCGCCCGAGATCTGCACCTGCTTGCGCATGCGCGCCAGGGTGTAATAGACGCCCATGTGCGGGCAGGCCGGGCACATGGTCGGCGGGCGCGGGAACGGCTCGTACTTCGGGTAGGTGCTGGTGGCCGGCGGCTCCTCGCCGCGCAGGCGATAGATGGCCGGGATCAGCACGTTGGGGGTCAGCTCGCCCAGGCGCGGCAGGATGTCCTTGCCGTGGATGTCCTGAAGATCGGCGGCCCGAAGCTCGGTCTCGATCAGCGGCTCGGTTTCCTCGACCACAACCAGCTTGTCGACGGTGGTGCGGAACGACTTGATGGCCTCGACCGGCACCGGATAGCTGAAGCCCAGCTTGAGCACCGGAGCGTCGGGGAAGCTCTCGCGCACGTGCATGAAGGCGGGGCCCGAGGTGACGAAGCCGACGCGCTTGTCGGAACCGGGCTCCACCAGATTGAAGGCGGACACCTCGGCGGCCTTGCGCAGCTCGCCCTCGCGGGTGATCTGCCTGGGCAGCATGCCCTTGGCGTTGGCCGGGGTCATCACCCAGCGCTTCTGGGTGGTGTCGAAGCCCTTGACCGGGAAGTTGCCCTTCTCGCCCACCGTGACCATGGCCTTCACGTGGCAGACGCGGGTGGTCAGGCGCAGGATGACCGGGGTGTTGTACTGCTCGGACACATCGAAGGCGGCCTTGACCATGTCATAGGCTTCCTGGCTGTCCGCCGGCTCGAACACCGGGACGTGGGCGAAGCGGCCCCAGAAGCGGGAATCCTGCTCGTTCTGCGACGACGACAGGCCGACATCGTCGGCGATGGCGATCACCAGACCGCCGACCACACCGGCCAGCGTCTGGGTCATGAAGGCGTCCGAGGCCACGTTCATGCCCACGTGCTTCATGGCGCAGAAGGCGCGCGCGCCCGACATGGAGGCGCCGATGGCCACTTCCAGCGACACCTTCTCGTTCACCGACCATTCCGCATAGAGGTCGGGATAGAGGGCGATCTGTTCGAGCATCTCGGTGGACGGCGTGCCCGGATAGGCGGCGGCGACCTTGACGCCGGCCTCCCACACCCCGCGCGCGATGGCTTCGTTGCCCGAGAGCAGCAGGCGGCTGGCGGCCTTGGCCTGGACGGCAGCGGACATGGAAATCCTCACCTCTCTATAGATTTTGTCTTTCGGCGGGTTAGCCCCCCGCGAAGGGGCTAGACCCTATCACCATTAGGGTCGCCGCCGGAAGGGGGTAGGGCCTTGATGTTGGGCAAGGGTACGGTTACGCCGCCGCCACGCGCGCCAGGGCAAGGTTGGCCATGCGCGCCAGCCGATGCAGGACGGTCGATTCCTCGTCGGTGGGGTCGTGGTATTCGGCCCAATAGGCGCCGATGGCGGCGCCGGTCTCGCCCACCGGAACCATGTGCAGGCTTTTGACGAAGGTGGCGCGGTAGACGTCGTGGGGAACGCGGTGGTCCTGGAAGACGTCGGGGATGGTGACCGCCTGGCGGTGGCTCATGACCCAGCCGGAAATGCAGGTGGCGGCGGGGAAGCGCATGCCCTTCCACAGCGGACTGATGCCGTCGGCGTCCAGATAATGGCAATAGCCGTCGTCGGCGATCACGAAGGTGACGCCGTCGGCGCCGATGAGGGTGCGGCCGTAGGCGGTGATCTCGGCGGCCACCTGCCCGATTGTGGCGGCGTTCGCCAGCCCGCTTTCCAGTGATCTCCACAGGTTCGAGGACAATTTCGACCCCCTCCTACGCAGTGGTATGTCCACTGAGGATAGCCTGCCAGAGGTCAGGGAGCCTACTCAATTAAGACTGGCTTGCTTCCGCAAATCCCTGACCCGCATGGCCTTGCCCTCGCTGCGCGGCAGCTCGCCGGGCAGGCGGATGATGACCTCGGCGGTGACGCCGATCATGGTCTTCAGGTGGTGGCGGACCTGATGGGCCAGCAGCTGGCGGGCGTCCTCGCCGCGCTGCTCGGCGCATTCTGCCTCGACGGTCAGATGGTCCAGGCTGCCCTGGCGCGACACCACCAGCTGGTAATGGGGGGCGATGCCGGGGAAGTTGACCAGCACCGCTTCCACCTGGCTGGGATACAGGTTGACGCCGCGGATGATCAGCATGTCGTCGTTGCGCCCGGTCACCCGCAGGATGCGCAGATGGGTGCGCCCGCACGGGCAGCGCTCGTCGGTCAGACGGGTGATGTCGCGGGTGCGGTAGCGGATCATGGGCAGGCCGATTTTGGTCAAGGTGGTGATGACCAGCTCGCCCGCCTCGCCCATGGGCAGCGGTTCCTGGGTTTCGGGATCGACGATCTCGAACAGGAAGTGGTCCTCCCAGCCGTGCAGACCCAGGCGGTACTCGCATTCCATGGCCACGCCCGGCCCCATCACCTCGGACAGGCCATAGGAGTCGATGGATTTGATGCCGAGGCGGCGGTCAAGTTCCGCCCGCATGGTCTCGGACCACGGCTCGGCGCCGAACACGCCGACGCGCAGAGTGCCGTTGGCCAGATCCACGCCCATGCGCTCGGCGGCTTCCGCCAGGTTGAGGGCGTAGGAGGGGGTGGCGTTCAGCACGGTGGCGCCGAAATCCTGGATCAGGGCGATCTGGCGCTCGGTCTGGCCGCCGGATATGGGGGTGACGGTGCAGCCCAACCGCTCGGCGCCGTAGTGGAAGCCGAGGCCGCCGGTGAACAGGCCGTAGCCCAGGGAATTGTGCATGACATCGCCGGGCCTTGCGCCGGCACACGCCAGGGACCGCGCGATCAGCTCGGCCCAGGTGTCGATGTCTTCCTTGGTGTAGCCGACCACGGTGGGCTTGCCGGTGGTGCCCGA
>DATJKV010000494.1:0-2337 GCA_035491155.1 Magnetospirillum sp.
GGCCTCGGCGAAATTGGCGAACAGCACGGTAAACCACAGCCACGCCGAAATCTGCGCCATGACACCGAAATGCTGGCTGCCGAAATCACGCGCCGACAGGATGGTCGCCATCACGGCCACCAAGCCGGTGGCGAATATCACCGGGTTCCTGATCAACTGGCGCGGGTCCAGCTTGATCACGGAGTCCTTGGCCGCCTGGGCCAGGATGGCGCCGTCGAACAGCGACAGCTCCTTGGGACGATGGATGCTCATCTGCCAGAGCTCCTTAGAACAGAGTGCCGGCGGCGAGCAACAGATGCTCGACGATGGGCCCCAAAGCGAGGACGGGGAAGAAGGTCAGGCCGCCGACCACCAGGATGATTCCGGTCAGCAGGACGACGAACAGCCAGCCATGGGTGGGGAAGGTGCCGGCCGAAGCCGGAACCGTCTTCTTGGCCGCCACCGCGCCGGCAATGGCCAGCGCCGGGATGATGACGATGAAGCGCCCCAGCCACATGGCGGCGGCCAGCAAGGTGTTGTGCAGCGGCACGTTGGCATTGAAGCCGCCGAAGGCCGAGCCGTTGTTGGCGGTGGCCGAGGTATAGGCGTACAGCACCTCGGACAGGCCGTGCGGACCGGCGGCGGCGATGGAGGCCGGCCCGGCCAGTAGGCCGACGGCACCAAGACCCAGGGCCGCCAACGGGAAGATCAGCGTGGCGATGACCGCCAGCTTCACTTCCTTGGCCTCGATTTTCTTGCCGATGTATTCCGGGGTGCGGCCGACCATCAGCCCGGCGATGAACACGGTGTGGATGATGAACACCAGCATGCCGTAGAAGCCGGCGCCGACGCCGCCGATGATGATCTCGCCCAGCATCATGTTGATCAACGGCACCATGCCGGCCAGCGGCATCAGGCTGTCGTGCATGGCGTTCACCGCGCCGCAACTGGCCGCCGTGGTGATGACGGCGAACAGGGATGACAGGGCGATGCCGAAGCGCACCTCCTTGCCTTCCATGCTGCCGCCCAATACCCCCTGATCTACGCCGATGGCGGACAACGCGGGATTGCCTTGGGCCTCGGCCCAATAGGTGGCGGCGACACCGGCAACAAACAGCACGCCCATGGCGGCCAGGATGGCCCAGCCCTGGCGCTGGTCGCCGATCATGCGGCCGAAGGTGTTGGTCAGCCCGGCACCGATAACGAAGATCGCCGCCATGTGGATCAGGTTCACCAACGCGGTGGGGTTCTCATAAGGGTGGGCGGCGTTGGCGTTGAAGAAGCCGCCGCCATTGGTGCCCAGATGCTTGATCATCATCTGGCTGGCGACCGGCCCCTGGGCGATGACCTGTTGCGCCCCTTCCAGGGTGGTGGCCTCGGTGTAGGCCGACAGGTTCTGCGGCACACCCTGCCACACCAGGACCAGGGCGCCGATGACGCAGATCGGCAGCAGGACGTAGAGTACGCTCCGCACCAGGTCGACGTAGAAATTGCCCACCACGCGGGCGTTATGGCGCGAGAAGCCGCGGATCAGGGCGATGGCGACGGCGATGCCGGTGGCCGCCGACAGGAAGTTCTGCACGGTGAAGCCGGCCATCTGCACCAGATAGCTCATGGTGCTTTCGCCGCCATAGGACTGCCAGTTGGTGTTGGTCACGAAACTGACGGCGGTGTTGAAGGCCAGGTCCGGGCTGACGGCAGTCATGCCGGCGGGATTGAACGGAAGCCAGCCCTGCAGGCGCTGCAACGCATAGAGCGCCAGCGTGCCGAGCAGGTTCACCGCCAGCAGCGACAGGGCGTAGCCGGTCCAGTGCTGCTCGCGGTTGGCGTCGACGCCGCAGGCCTTGTAGATGCCGCGCTCGACCGGGCCAAGCACCGGCGACAGCAGCACCTTCTGACCGCCGAACAGCCGGGCCATGAAGCCGCCGGCCAGGGGGGTGAGCGCCACGATGAGCGCTATGTAAATCAGGATTTGCAGGATGCCGGGGGCGTCCATGGCAACCTCCGCACGCGGAAAGGAATCCGCTTGGTTCGATGGTCAGAAGCGTTCGGGGCGGATCAGCACATAGCCGAGATAGATCAGCAGGCCGAGGGCGGTGATGCCGCCGAGAATGATGTCGAAGGACATGGCGGCCCCCGTCAGATGCGTTCGCAGGCGCGGACGAACAGGTCGCCAGCCACGAAGAACACCACGACGAGGGCGATAAAGGCGATGTCGAGCATCACGGCTCTCCAGTTGAGAATCCAGCGTGCGATTCTCTACACTCGACGCGCATTAGCGTTCGAGACGGGAGGGCATTAAAGCGGCGTAAACGGCCGTTGATGGGGGAGCGCCCATCCCCCGGCATTGCGACTGGA
>DATJKV010000495.1:0-5009 GCA_035491155.1 Magnetospirillum sp.
GCCCCGGCCAGGAAGGCCGGGGCCGGTTCGGAGCGCGGCAGTCATGCTAGAGCAGGGCCACCGAGGCGATGGCGCCGGCCAGCACGGCCGCGCCGGTCAGCGACGCCCACAATTGCGGGCGCAGGATGTCGTAAAGCGGCCGCGCCTCGTCACGGACGCGGGCGGCCACTTCGCTGGCGGTCATGCGGCCGCCGTAATGGCAATCGCACAGCAGCCAATGGGCCTGGCGCTCGGACAGGCCGAAATAATCCATGGCGTCGCCCAGCCGGTCGCCGGTCAGGCCGTCGGCGCGCAGCTGCGGGTCGGCGAAGGCCACGGCCAGCGGGCTGTCTTCCTTGCGCAGGTCGCGGCGCACGGCCGGGCTGACATATTCCACGTCCTCAAGGGCGCGCAACGGCCGGCCAGCCTGGGCGTCGAGCAGGTCCGCCCAGCGATTCAGCCGTTCGCCCCGCGACAGCCGCGCCGGGCGCTGGGTTGCGCTGAACATGGGGTCCAGGCTCTTCACCCCCTGGATCCGGTCGAGGTCTTGGTGCTGCATGGGGTCCTCCGATCTCATCACTCGCCATTGGGCTCGTCTTTCGGCCCAGGGGGCCTACTTGCCGACAACACACCCAGGCGCGGAATTGTTCGGCCCCGGCGCCCCGAGGAAACGCGTTCCACCCCCAAAGCGGGACGGCATCCCATTTGCGCGTGACGCACTGCAAAACCCGTAACCGTTGAGAATTGCGACAGGACTCCTTTGCCAAAACCAGCCTGAGCGCATTTTCAAACGCGAATGTTGCATCCATGCAAAAACAGAATGAAACTAAGTCCACTGGGTTTATTCAGGGGACGTCCATCTTGGCTTCCGATCACGCCATCGAGCGTATCGTAAAAAAGGAAATACTCAGCTGCTCGCCCGAAACCACGGTGTTCGACGCAGCCCGGCAGATGGCGCAAAAGCGCTGTTCCTCCATCGTGGTAGTGGAGAACGGCCTGCCGGTGGGCATCTGGACCGAGCACGATGCCCTGAACGTTGATTTCGACTGCCCCGAAAGTTTCAACCGTCCCATCTCGACGGTGATGAGCCATCCCATTAAGACGGTCCATTGCAGGACGTCCATCGGCGACACCGGCCTGCGCTTTCAGATGGAAGGGGTGCGCCATTTCGTGGTGGTGGACGATTCCGGCCATCCCCTGGGTATCGTCAGTCAGTCCGACGTCATCCTGCGCCACGGCGTCGAGCACTTCCTGGTGCTGCGCAACGTGCGCTCGGGACTGGCCAAGCCCATGGTGGCCATCGCCGGCCATTGCACCCTGAAAGAAGCGGTGGCCCAGTTGAACGCCGCCCGTTCGGATGCCGCCGTGGTGTTGGCCGTCGATGGCGGCGACCCCGGCATCATCACCGAGCGTGACCTGGTCCGCGTGATCGCCGCCGGCGGCACCCTACCCTCATGCGTGGACGAGGTCGCCAGCCGCCCGCTGATCGCGATCCACGAGGACGACAGCCTGCTGTCGGCCCGCAACCTGCTGGAAGAACGCCACATCCGCCACGTGGCGGTGCGGGCCGAGGACGGCACGCTGAAAGGTCTGCTGTCCTTCTCGGACATCCTGTTCAGCCTGCAATACGAGTACGTCCAGCGCCTGGACGAGGCCTTAAGGGAGCGCGACGAGGCGCTGTTGCGCTCGCGCAAGGACCTGCACCTGGCCCGCAAGGTCATCGAGGCCTCGCTGGACGGCATCATGATCTGCAATGCGCAGGGCCTGATCGAGTTCGTCAACCCGGCCTTCTCGCAACTGACCGGCTACACCTTCGAGGAGGTGTTCGGAAAGAACCCCAAAATCCTGAAGTCGGGCCGCCACGACGGCGCCTTCTACACCCGCATGTGGGACACGCTGGAGCGCGAGGGCGTCTGGCAGGGCGAGGTGTGGAACAAGCGCAAGAGCGGCGACATCTTTCCCGAATGGCTGACCATCAACGTCATCCGCGATGACCGTGGCGCGATCAGCCAGTACGCCGCCGTGTTCAGCGACATCACCGAGCGCAAGAAGGCCGAGGAGCGCATCAAGAACCTGGCCTATTTCGACGTGCTGACCGGCCTGCCCAACCGCCGGCTGTTCACCGACCGCCTGCAGGTGGCCATCGCCAACGCGCACCGGCACGGCCAGCGCCTGGCCATCATGTTCCTGGACCTGGACCTGTTCAAACGCATCAACGACACCCTGGGCCACGGCGTCGGCGACATGGTGCTGGTGGAATCGGCCAAGCGCCTGGGCCTGTGCGTGCGCGACGGCGACACCGTGGCGCGCCTAGGGGGCGACGAGTTCGTGGTGCTGCTGCCCGAATTGGATCATATCGAGGACGTCGCCAAGCTGGCCGAGCGCGTCATCAATCAGGTCAAGGCGCCCTTCGTCATTGACGAGCACGAGCTGTACGTCACCACCTCGATCGGCATCGCGGTCTATCCCGACGACGGCCTGACGGTGGAGCAGCTGATCAAGAACGCCGACACCGCCATGTATCGGGCCAAGGACCTGGGCCGCAACGCCTACCAGCTCTACACCCCGGCCATGAACGCGCGGTCGTTCGAGCGCCTTGCCATGGAAAGCTCGCTGCGGCACGCGCTGTCGCGCGACGAGTTCACCCTGGTCTACCAGGGCAAGGTGGATCTGGTGACAGGCCGGCTGTCCGGCGTCGAGGCGCTGGTGCGCTGGCGCCACCCGGACATGGGGCTGGTCAGCCCCGCCGAGTTCATTCCGCTGGCCGAGAACATGGGCCTGATCGGCGATATCGGCGCCTGGGTGCTGAAGGCCGCCTGCCGCCAGTGCAAGAGCTGGCACGATCTGGGCCTGCCGCCGGTCCGCATCGCCGTTAATGTTTCGGCCCTGCAATTCCGCGAGGGCGACGTGCCCGCCATCGTCGACGAGGCGCTGAAGGAAAGCGGCCTGCCGCCCAACTTCCTGGAGCTGGAACTGACCGAATCGGTGCTGATGCAGCGCGTCGACGAGGTGGCCCAGGTGCTGCGCGAACTGCGCCAGATGGGCGTTCACATCTCCATCGACGATTTCGGCACCGGCTATTCGTCGCTCTCCTATCTGAAGCGCATGCCCATCGACGCGCTGAAGATCGACCGCTCCTTCGTCCACGACCTGCTGGAAGACGGCACCGTGGTGGATGGCGAGGGCGCCGAGATCGTCTCCACCATCATCAACCTGGCCCACAACCTGCGCCTGCGCGCCGTGGCCGAGGGCGTGGAGACCCATGAACAGGCGGAATTCCTGCGCGCCAAGGGCTGTGACGAGATCCAGGGCTACCTGATCAGCCGCCCGGTTTCCGGCGAGGACCTGATCAGCCTATTCGACCGCAGCCTGCTGCCGGCGGAAGCGACGCCGTAAGGCCCCCCTCTCCCGCCTCGCGGGAGAGGGAATTCACACATCATACCCGCTCCACCACCGTCGGCAGATTCTCCTCCACCAGACGGGCGAACAGGCGGAATTCCTCGGCGCGCGAGGTTGTCCGCCGCCACGCCAGGTCGATGGAGCGCGATGGCGGGGCGGTGAAGCGACGCACCGCGATCTGGGGATCAGCGTCGGCCTCGGCTTCGACGTACAGGGCCGGCAGCAGGGTGCAGCCCAGGCCGGTGGCCACCATCTGACGCAGACTGTCCAGCGAGGTGGCGCGGAAGTCGGGGTGCTCGGCGGCGCCCGCCTGCCTGCACAATTCCAGCCCGGCATCGCGCAGGCCGTCGCCCACCTCCAGCAGGATCAGGCGTTCGCCGGCCATGTCCTCGGGTTGCAGCAGCGTCTTGGGCTCCAGCCGATGGCCCAGCGGCAGCACCGCGCATACGGGCTCGCGGAACAGCGGCACCACGGTCAAATGGTCGTCGTCACGCGGCGCGTCGTGCACCAGCACAAGATCCAGCTCGCCACGGTCCAACTCGGTCAGCAATTGGGCGCGCGGCTCCTCGCGTAAATAAAGCTTGAGGTCGGGGTGGCGCGAGCGCATGGCGCCCAGCATGTGGGGCAGCAAATACGGCCCCAGCGTCCGCAGCACGCCGATCTTCAAGGTGCCCGACAGCGGCACCGCCGATTGCCGCGCCGCCTCCTCCAGATCGGCCACGTCGCGCAGGATGGTGCGGGCGCGGGCCGCCACCTCGCGTCCCACCGGGGTCATCAGGACGCGGCGGCGGGTGCGCTCCACCAGCAACACGCCCAGCATTTCCTCCATCTGGGCGATCTGGGCGGACAGGGCCGGTTGGGACAGGTTGAGCCGCTCGGCGGCGCGGCGGAAATGCAGGGCGTCGGCTACCGCCACGATGCACTGAAGCTGGCGCAAGGAGATCATGGGGACAATGATAGGATTACCCTATCAATATCTCAAGAAGGTTCGATTGGCATTATCAGCGTGCGCCCCATAGGTTTATGCGGGCGAGACACTTCCCGGAGAATACCATGTCGACCACCCGCACCGCTTCGGACCCGGCCGCCGCCTATTACCGCGCGGCCCGCGAGACGCCCCTGCTGACGGGCGAAGAGGAAGCGGATTTGGTGCGCCGCTGGCGCGAAAACGGCGACGCCAAGGCGCGCGACCGCTTGCTTCAGGCCCATCTGCGGCTGGTGATCAGAACCGCCGGCCAGTTCAAGGGCTACGGCATGGCGCCGGCCGATTTGATCGCCGAGGGCAATCTGGGCCTGGTGCGGGCGCTGGACAGCTTCGAGCCCGAGCGGGGCCTGCGCTTCTCCACCTATGCCCAGTGGTGGGTGCGCGCCGCCATGTTCGAGCACGTGCTGCGCTTCTCCACCCCGGTCACTTTCGGCCTGTCGGCGGAACGCAAGAAGCTGTTCTTCAAGCTGCGCAGCCTGAAGTCACGCCTCACGGGGCCCGAGGGCGGCAGCCTGTCGCAGGCCGAGACCCGCCAGATTGCCGACGAACTGGGCGTGCGCGATAGCCGCGTGGTCGAGATGGAACGTCTGCTGACCCAGTCTCCGCGCTCGCTCGACATGCCAGTGGGCGAAAGCGGCACGCCCTA
>DATJKV010000496.1:0-4962 GCA_035491155.1 Magnetospirillum sp.
GTTCGACGTGGATCTGGGCCTGGGCGAGGTCTACCGCGAAAGCGTCACCTTCCAGCCCGGTGACCGCGCGGTGGCGGCGCGGCTGCCGTGGGGCAAGCTGGGCCTGTCGGTGTGCTATGACCTGCGCTTCCCCCACCTGTACCGGTCGCTGGCCAAGGTCGGCTGCGACTTCCTGGCGGTGCCGGCGGCGTTCACCAAGGTGACCGGCAAGGCCCACTGGCACGTGCTGCTGCGGGCGCGCGCCATCGAGACCGGCGCTTACGTCTTCGCCCCCGCCCAGTGCGGCACCCACGTCAACAACCGCGAGACCTACGGCCACGCGCTGATCGTGTCGCCGTGGGGCGAAATCCTGGCGGACGCGCTGGAGCAGCCGGGCTGGATCATTGCCGACATCGACCCCCGCAAGGTGGAAGATGCCCGCAAGAAGATCCCCTGCCTGGACCATGACCGGCCTTTCGCCATGCCCCCTCGCGATTGAGAGGCGCGATCCCCACCTGATCGCCAGCGATGCCAAAGGAGGCGGGCATGCGGGCGATCGTGGCGGTTATTGCGGCCTTGGCCACTTTGGTGGTGGCCGGCTTGGTTTGGATATATTCGGGCCGTTTCGACGTGTCGGCCCGGCACGCCTCCGGACCATTGGCGCACTGGCTGTTCGATCGCGCCACCCGCCAGTCGGTGCGTCAGGCGGCCAAGGACATCCAGGCGCCGCCCGTGAGCGATCCGCTGGCGGTGGACGAGGGCGCCAAGCACTACCGCGACGACTGCGCCCCCTGCCACGGCGCCCCCGGCGGCGAGGTAGCCGTGTTCGCCCGCTCCATGCTGCCGGCGCCGACCGACCTGACCCACGAGGGGCGGCCGTGGACCTCGGCCCAGCTGTTCTGGATCGTCAAGAACGGGCTGAAATTCACGGGCATGCCGGCCTGGGACGAGGTCTATGACGACCAGACCACCTGGTCGGTGATCGCCTTTATCGAGCAGCTGCCGCAGATGGACGCCGCCCGCTACAAGCAGATCACCGCGCCACCGCCGCCGCCCGCATCCGTCACCCAGCCCGACGGTGCCGAGCCCGACGTCATCCCGCCGTCGGAAGAGGAAGCGGCCCCGAAGGAGCAAACGGCTCCGAAAGAGGAAGTGCCCCCGAAGCCTTGACGGCGCAGATGCGCTGAATCACTGCCCGATTGTCCACCACCCCGTCCTCGTAGGCGACGACGGTCAGGCCGCGCGCGCGCTCCAGCAACTCGCCGCGCGCCAGCAGGTGGTCGGGATTGCGCGGCCGGCCGAAGGCCTGGTTGCCGTCGGCAAAGGTCTCATAGAGCAGCACGCCACCCTCGGCGAGCGAGCCCAGCAAATGCGGGAACAAAGGCCGCCACAGGTAATTGGTCACCACCACCGCGTCGAAGAGCCGCCCCGCCAGCGGCCAGGGCGAGCCGTCCTCCAAGTCGGCGGCAATCAGCTCGGCCTCCTCGAGCCGGATGGCGCCCACATCGCGGTCAAGCCCGGTCACCTGGTAGCCACACGCCAGGAACAGGCGACAATGGCGGCCGCCACCACAGGCCACATCCAGCACCCTGCCGCCCGGCCGCACCAGCGGCGCGAACCGCACGACCCAGGGCGATGCTTCGGCCCGCAACACGTCCATCCGGCCCTCCTGTTGTCATCCCAGCCGTTTTATCTATAAACAGGGGCCGGAAGCGTTGGGAAGGTCATGATCCTATACAAACTGCGCTGCGCCCAGGACCACCATTTCGAAGGCTGGTTCAAGGATGGCGCCACCTACGATACCCAGTCGGCGGCGGGCGAGATCGCCTGCCCCATATGCGGGACCACCGAAGTCGGCAAGGCCATCATGGCGCCGCGCCTGAACAAGGCCACCGGCCAGTCCCTCGACGCCCAGGGCGCCGCCCACGAGATGCGGCGGATGCTGGTGGAGCTGCGCCGCCAGGTCGAGGAGAAGTGCGACTACGTGGGCGACAAATTCCCCGAGGAAGCCCGCAAGATCCATTACGGCGACACCGAACCGCGCCCCATCTACGGCGAGGCTTCGCCCGAACAGGCCGCCGAACTGGAGGACGAAGGCATCGAGGTCAACAAGATCCCCTGGGTCCAAGAAAACTAGTGCTCGACCATAGGGCGAAACTGTTATTGCCTCCACGCGCGCCGTCCGCTTAAATGCTCCCAACGAAAAGCTTTAAAAACAACAAGTTATCTTTGTTTTGATTAAAATTTTATCCATCTGACGCAAGGGGAGGCGTTCGTGATGACGACCATGGCTATGGGGATCCATGGGGTTGACGGTGGAACGGCGGTGCGCAGGGTGAACGAATCCCTGCAAGGGCCGGTCGTCGACATCCTGGCCCGCTTCGTGCCCGAACTGGGCAAGCTGCCCGCCGGCAAGGCCTACGAACGCACCCTCGACGACATCAGCCTGCTGCAACGCTGTTTCGAAGCCTTCCGCAACAATCGCGACCAATTCCGTTCGGTCCTGGTGGATTCCGAGCAGAAACCGGTCACCGAGGACACCGCGACGCTGTCCTGCGGCCGCACCCTTGAGCAGGTGGTGGCCATGATCGTGCGCACCGCCGCCAAGCGCTATTTCCGCCGCAAGCTGGCGCCGCCCGGCCACCATCATCATCTGAGTGCCACCCAGGCCCTGCGCGACGACACCGCCAAGAAGGGCGTGGTGCACCGCATGACCGCGCTGTTCCTGGAGCCCGCCCGCCCCCGTCCGGCGCCCGAGGCAAAGCCGGTGCGCAGCCGCGCCGACGAGCTTTACGACGCGCTCAAGCAGCATCTGCTGCACGAATGGCAGGTCCCGCTGGTGCCCACCTATGCCCAGATGAGCCCCACCCTGGCCCGCTCGCTGGGCGACAAGCTGCTGGAAATCCGCACGCCTGAGGACCTGCGCCGGGTCATCGACGATCCCGAGGAAGCGGCCAAGTTGTTCGACCTGACCGCCGAGGAGGCCGGTGCTTGCGAGCTGGCCGCCGCCAGCGCCGGCCGCCGCGATGAGCGCGCCCGCCTGGCCGACGTGTTGACCCCCGACGGCCGCCGCCTGCGCGTTCCGGCCTTCGCCGAAGCCATGCTGCGCCCTGACGTGCGCGCCCAGCTGTCGCCCAACACCGGCTCGGGCGTGCGCCTGGGCGACCTGCTGGAAGGCGTCGGCGGCCTGGCCGCCAAGCTGCTGGTGGCGGAGTTGGGCCTGAAGGTCGAGCAGCTCGCGGTTTTCCTGCTGGTGGCCCACGAGACTATCGGTCCCGACATATTCGGGCGCCTGTTCGGCCAACCGGGAGACGCCGAGATGATCATGCGGGTGACCCAGAAGGCCCGCGTGGCGGGTCTGGGTCAGCGCAGCTCGCTGGAGGAGTGCGCGCACTTTGTCCGCCAGCTGTTCAACCGCCCCAACCAATCACGTTAGGGTTTCGGTAAGGCCTTCCCGCCATAGTTTCTGCTGCCGCTCCAGGCCCGGAGCCGAGCAAGCCGCGAAGGGAGGGCCATGTCGAAAGCTGCGGGAACGGGCCACGACAACGTCGTTCGCAAGATCAACGCCACCCTGCAAGGGCCGGTGATCGATGCCTTGTCCGAGCTGGTGCCCGAAATCCGCCGGCTGCCGCGCCGCAACGCCCTTGAGGCGGTGCTGGACGACATCGACCTGCTGCACCGCTGCTTCCTGACTTTCCGCACCAATCCCGAGCGTTTCCGCCATCTGCTGGTGAACAAGCACAAGGTCAGCGTCGAGGACGCCGAGGCGCTGCTGGAATGCGGCCGCAGCCTGGACCAAGTCATCGCCATGGTGGTACGCACCGCCGCCAAGCGCCATTTCCGCAAACGGCTGGACGGGACCACCAAATCACTGCGTGCCCGCCCCATCCGCCGGGCCAAGCGGCGCGATCTGCTGAGCCGCCTGCGCGACCTGCTGATGCCACAGCCGTCCGCCCCCTCGCTGCGCGGCCACGGGCCGCGCGTCAAAAGCCGCGCGGAAGCGCTGTACGAGGCATTCCAGGACTACCTGCTGCACGACTGGCAGGTGCCGATGATCCCGGAATATTGCCTGCTGTCGCCCGGCATCGTGCGCCGATTGGGCCCGCGCATCCTGGACTATCGCATCGCCGAGGACATCCGCCGCCTGCGCGCCGACCCGGACAACCCGCCGCCGCCCACCCCGCTGGTGGAGCCGGACCAGCAAGCGCGCACCGGCCTTGCCCTGCCGCAATTCCTGACCGGCGAGCCGAATACCCCCAAGGAAGGCACCCCCGTCCCCATCACCGTGGCTGAAAAGCGCGTCAGCGATGGCATGGCCAAGATCGATTACGGCCCCGCCGACACCACCGCCCGGGACGAGCGCGCCCGCCTGGACGATATCCTGACCGCCGACGGCAAGCGCCTGAAGGCCAATGCCTTCACCCTGGTGCTGCTGGACCCCAAGGTGCGCACCGCCATCCCCGATTCGGAACAGACCGTGCGCATCACCGGCATCCTGGGCAGCGTCAACGGCATGGCCGGCAAGATGCTGGTGGGCGAACTGGGCCTGCGGGTCGACCAGTTGGCGGTGTTCCTGATGACCGCCCACGCGGCGCTGGGAGAGCAACGCTTCGAAACCGCCTTCGGCATCCCCGGCCGACCCGACTACGTCGCCAGGATCGTCGAACGCGCCAAAGCGTACGAGATCGGCCAACAGACCCCGCTGGCCGACATCGCCGCCTTCGTAACCAAGAGCTTCAAAGCGAAATAGGCGCGCACCTTTCCAGCTACGCCATCGCCTGATCCAGATCGGCGATCAGGTCGCCCACATCCTCCAGACCCACCGACAGACGGATGACGTCGGGGCCGGCGCCGGCGGCGACCTGCTGTTCCTCGGTCAGCTGGCGGTGGGTGGTGCTGGCCGGGTGCAGGATCAGCGAGCGGGTATCGCCGATATTGGCCAGATGGCTGAACAGCTTGACCTTCTCGACGATCTTGCAGCCG
>DATJKV010000497.1:0-5507 GCA_035491155.1 Magnetospirillum sp.
GACCAGGATCAGATGGGCGGTGGACGACACGGGCAGGAATTCAGTCACGCCCTCGACGACGCCGAGCAGCAGAACCTGCAAAATGGTATCCATGGGAATCCTTGGGAGGAAGATGGGACGCGGCCGGATCATGCTCTGGCGCGCGCGCAGGCGCAACAGGCGAAAGCGGCCTCCCCCGACCGGCTGGCGCCTCTCGCCTTTTGGTACGCAGCCCGCCCCGCTTGCCCCCGGCCGCCCCATCCGTTACACCAGCTTGAGGGAGGGCCGCCGCCGTGACATGCATCGGGTTTTACAGTTCGTACGCCGATTATAAGGGCTACCAAACCCCGCAATTGGGGAAAAAGGAAAGCGCCCGCTACGACGCCGAGATCTGGTACCCGGCTAAATGCTCCCCTTATGATTCGTTCCTCGAAATCGGCTGCGGCACCGGCGCCTTCCTGGCCTATCTGGCGGCCAAGAAAGTCACTCGTTTCCAGGGAATCGACCACGACCCCGCCCTGGCCCAGGTGGTGCCCGAGCAGGTGCGCTGCCATTTCTCGTGCAGAGATGTATGGGAATTTTTGGCCGACCCCGAAGCGGGACCGTTCGACCGCGTCGTCATGTTGGACGTACTGGAACATTTTCCGGCGGAAGAAGCAGCGTGCCTGCTCACCGCACTCAAGCCCCGCCTCAACGAGGGCGCCCGGGTATTGGTCAAGGTGCCCAACGTTTCGTCGCCCTGGGCGTTGCAATGGCAGTTCGGCGATTTGACCCACCGCACCGCATTCACCCCGCTGTCGCTGAGGCAGCTTGCGGGCGACGCCGGCTACGACCTGATTTCGTTCTGGCCACAACGCCAAGGCTCGTGCCGACGCATGCTGACCGACGCGCTGGTCCATCGTTTCCTGTCCTGGGCGCTGCTCAATCCGCCGCCGCTGTGGAGCGCCAATTTTTACGGATTGCTTAGCCCCCGATGACCAGATCCCGTTTGTCCGCCGCCGCCCTGGCGGTCCTGCCGCTTGCCTTCGTGCTGGCGCTGTTTGCCATGCGCGCCTCCAGCCTGCCGTTCTGGCAGAGCTTCAACCTGGACCCCGACTATTATTACCTGCTGAACGGCCTGCGCATCGTCGAAGGCCTGGCCCCCACCGACATTGCCCATCCGGGCACGCCGGTGCAGGTGCTGATCGCCGCGATCATCAAGGCCATGCACCCGCTGAAGGACACCGCCGCCACCGTGGACGCGGTGCTGGCCACGCCCGAACAGACCCTGCTGGCGGCCACCACGGTGATCTATGTGCTGGTGGGCGCGGCGCTGTGGTGGATGGGCCGCTCCCTCTTCCTGACCACCGGGGCGCTGATGCCGGCGCTGCTGGCGCAAAGCGCGCCCATGCTGTCGCGCATCATTCCCAAGTTCGCCCTGCACCCCAAGCCCGAGCCCTTCCTGGTCATCGCCGCCGCCCTGCTGATCGGCGCCCTGGCGCCGTTGGTGCGGGCGCGCAGCCCCGACGACCACGGTGGCGATAACCGCAGCGCCGCCGACCTGAGCGCCGCCTTGGCCGGCATCGCCATCGCCCTGGGCGTGGCCTGCAAGGTGCACTTCGTCGTGCTGGGGGTGGTGCCGCTGCTGCTGCTCGACCGCCGCCGCTTCCTTATTTACGTCGGAATCGGTGCCGTCGCCCTGCTGGTGTTCGTCGCCCCCGCTTTGCCGTCGTGGGACATCTGGACGGATTGGATCAGCCGCATGGCGCTGCATTCCGGCGCCTATGGCGAGGGAAACGCCGCGGTGATCGACACCGCCAAGTATCCGCGTGCGGTGCTGAAGCTGTTCGCCTCGAAGCTGATCTTCTCGGCCACCATCCTTGGGGGGCTGGCCCTGCTGGTGGCCTATTTCCGGCTGCGCCGGCGCGGGCTGATGGAGCAGGACAAGTTCGCCCGCCTGCTGGTGGGCATCCTGCTCGCCCAGGTGCTGGTGGTGCTGTCGGTGGCCAAGCAACCCGCCGCCCACTACATGGTGCCGGCGCTGATGCTGACCGGCCCCGCCCTGGCCGCGTTGTGGTCGCTGTCGCGGCCGTTGATGCGCCCGCCGGCGCACAAGCGCCTTTGGCTGGGGATTGGCGCAGCGCTGGTGCTGGTGCAGACGCCGCAGATGGTGCGCCAGAACATCGAGCTGCGCGGCTGGACCAAGGAGCAGATGGCCATCGACCTGGGCGCCCGCTATCCCGGCTGCGCCAAGGTGTATTTCGACGCCGCCTCGGCCATGTCCTACGCCTTCCAGCGCGGCGACATGAACGCGCTGGCCCGCTATTCGCCCAAGCTGGCCCCGCAGTTCCCCAGCGACGAGTACACCTGGTTCACCAACGACCACACCTACTGGAAGCACGGACTGATGCAATGGCTGCGCCCGGTCGAGCTGAAAGGCCTGCTGGAGCAATACGGCTGCGCCGTATTCCGCGGCACCCAGCCCTGGACCGTGCTGCCGCGCGCCCGCGAGCAGATTCCCGGTTTCAGCTTCGACGACCGCTGCGAGACCGGCGAGGAAACCCTGTTCACCAAGGGGGTGCGCTGCGACGGCTCGCGGGTTGTGACCTCGCCATAAGGCAGGGCCTTTCGCTATTGCAAAATAGCGTGAACCGGCTAGCCTTTCGGCGAGGTTAGACCGCCGTCTCAGGGGGACCAATGCCGGCCAAGATCGTCACCATCGCCCAGCAGAAGGGCGGCGCAGGCAAGACCACCATGGCCGCCCAACTGGCAGTGGCCTATGCGCAGGCCGGCAAGCGTGTCGGGTTGATCGACATCGATCCGCAAGGCTCGCTGGCCAACTGGTACGAGGTGCGCCGCGCCCTGGTGGATGCCAAGGGCGGCGGCATCACCTTCCTGCAGGCCTCGGGCTGGCGCCTGTCCACCGAGCTTGACCGCATGAAGCGCGATGTCGATCTGATTCTGGTGGACAGCCCGCCCCATGCCGAAACCGACGTACGCATCGCCGTGCGCGCCGCCGACCTGATCATGGTGCCCATGCAGCCCTCGCCCATGGATCTGTGGGCGACCCAGCCGACGCTGGACATGGCCAAGAAGGAGAAGTCGGCCGCGCTGGTGGTGTTCAACCGCACGCCGCCCAAGGGCAAGCTGGTGGACGCGGTGCGCAAGAAGATCGCCCAGGCCGAGATGCCGGTGGCCGCCACCGTGCTGGGCAACCGGGTGGCCTTCGCCGCCAGCATCATGGAAGGCAAGGGCGTGGTGGAATCCAACCCCCGCCACACCGCCACCAAGGAAATCAAGGCGCTGGCCGACGAGATCGCCAGCACGCTGGGAGTCTAGGAAAACACATGGATTACACCTTCGCCGCCACCATCGGACTGCACACCCTGGCCGCCGTCGTCTGGGTGGGCGGCATGTTCTTCGCCCACATGGTGCTGCGCCCTTCCGTCACCGAGATGACCGCGTCGCTGCGCCTCGCCCTGTGGCGCCGGGTGCTGCCGCGGTTCTTCCGCTGGGTGGCACTGTCCATCGCGGTGCTGCTGTTGACCGGCTACGGCGTGCTGTTGACCGGCTATCGCGGCGGCATTTCGGGCGGCAACGTCCATATCGATTCCATGCAGATCACCGGCTGGATCATGATCGTGCTGTTCATCGGCGTGATCCTGGGCCCCTTCCAGGCGTTCAAGCGCTGCCTGGAGACCAACGATCTGGTCGGCGCCGCCAAGTGGCAGGGCCGCATCCGCGCCGTCATCGTGGTCAACCTGGTCCTTGGCCTGTTCACCACCTTCATCGGCGCCGCCGGTACCTTCGTGGGGTATTGAGTTCTTCTGCCGGCCGGGGGTATAAGCGATCCCGGTCGGCAGTTCACCCAGGCGTCGCCGCCCCGCAAGGGGAGCTAAACCTGCCGCTTTCATCCTCTTCGACCCGACACCTTATCCCGTGCCGCGTCGGAAGCCGGCGACCACCGACATCCCCAACCGGATTTGGCACGCCCGCGAGGATAAGCGATGTCCCGAACCCCATTGCCCTTTCATGCCGAGGACATCTCGGCCCTGGCCCGCACGCTCAAAGGCGAGCTGGGCCGCTGCGATCATCAGCCCGGCCATGTGGAATTGCTGAACATGCTGGCCCGCTCGGCCGGCTGTCGCAATTTCCAGCATTTCCGCGCACAGGCGACCGCCCGCGAGAAACTTGAGACCGCCCCGCCCCCACCGCCAGCCGTGGATTTCGTGAAGGTGCGGCGCACCGCCCGCCACTTCGATCCCGCCGGCGGGCTGGTCCGCTGGCCATCGAAATTCAGCGAACGGCAATTGTGCCTGTGGGTGCTGTGGTCGCGCCTGCCGTCCCGGCGGGTGCTCAGCGAGAAGCAGATCAACGAGATGCTGACGCTGGAACACGGCTTCGGCGATCCCGCCCTGCTGCGGCGCGAACTGGTGGATGGCGGCTGGCTGACCCGGACGCGCGACGGCGCCGAATACCGCCGGGTGGAACGCCGCCCCCCGCCCGAGGCGCTGGCACTGGTCAACGCACTGGCGTGATCATTCCTCGCCGCCAGTAATGTGATCGCCCCGTCCCACCAGCCCGGTGACGATCTTGATCTCGCCGGTCAGGGTCTTGTGGACGGGGCAATGTTCCGCCACATCCAGCAGCTTCTTACGCTGATCCTCGTCCAGGGCGCCGTCCAGCACGATGTCGCGCAAGATGAGGGTGGCGTGCGAACCGTCCTCTTTCGCCAAAGAGCCGCGACGAAGCCGCACCTCCACGTGGTCCAGCGGCCATTTCTTGCGGTCGGCCACCATCTTCACCGTCATGGCGGTACAGGTGCCCAGCGCCGCCAGCAGCAGTTCATGGGGGGTGGGCCCGAAATCGTCGCCGCCGGCCTCAAGCGGCTCGTCGGCGCGAAAGGTATGGCGGCCGATCATCACCGCCTGCGTCAGCCTGCCCTCGCCGGTGGACGCCACCACCACGGTTCCCGGTTCCGCCATCTGCGCCTCCCATCCCGCCTTGTGTCGCCGATCGTTGCGCAGTACAGGTGGGGTGCGCACCGAATGCATGGGAGACCCCGATGGCGCCCACCCGTTTTTCCGCCGAAGATGTTGAGGTGATTTCCAAGGAGCGGAAGTTCCAGGGCTATTTCGCCATCGACGCCTACCGCCTGCGCCACCGCACCTTCGCCGGCGGCTGGACCCATGAGTTCACCCGCGAAATCTTCGAGCGCGGTCACGCCGTTGTGGTCATCCTGTACGACCCCGAGCGCGACGAAACCGCCCTGATCGAGCAGTTCCGCTCAGGTGCCCTGGCCGCCGGCATGTATCCCTGGTTGCTGGAATGCGTCGCCGGCATCATCGAGCCCGGCGAGACGCCCGACCAGGTGGCCATCCGCGAGGCGAAGGAAGAGGCCGGCACCGAGGTCTCCGACATGGTCCACATCGGCAGGTACATCATCACCCCGGGCGGCTCGTCCGAGACGTGCGAATTGTTCTGCGCCCGCATCGATTCCAGCAAGATCGCCGGTCTCCACGGCCTGGCCCACGAGGGCGAGGACATCC
>DATJKV010000498.1:0-6369 GCA_035491155.1 Magnetospirillum sp.
CCGTGGCCGCCGAAGACCTGGTGCCGGAGAACATCGACAGCGTTGCCCGCATCGCCGCCTTCGTGGCGGCGCGCAAAGGAGGGTGACCGAGGGCGTTCAAGGCCTACTTCCCTTCGCGCATTCCGCCTCCTTCAGCAGATCGGCCAGAAGCCGTTCGTCGTTAATCACCCGCGGCACCTTGTTCTGTCCGCCCAGGCGTCCCCGGTGCTTCATCCAGCCGGCAAAGAAGCCCGGCGGGACGGCCACGACATGGGGGGCGTCGAGGCTCACATTGCCGGCGCGGCGTTCCCGGAAGTCCAGCGAGCCCGCGCACAGATGGCGGTCCAAAGCGGTGGCGAAGGCGGCGACATCCGCCGGCAATGCGAACTCCATCACGAAGACGTGGCGGCCACGCCCGTCCTGGCTTTGCGCCCCGGCGGCGTAGTCGTTGATAGCGGCCCCGCCGGCGGCGGCCAGCACGGCGTCCTCGATCTGCTCGCCCGATAGGTGCTCTCCGAAGACGTTGAGCATGTAACTGGTCCGCCCCACCACCAGCAGGCGCGGCGGGGCGCGTTCCACCAGCCGGACCACGTCGCCGATCACATAGGCCCATAGGCCGGCACAGGTGGACAGCACCAGGGCGTAGTCGATGCCGGTCTCGGCATTGCCCAGCCAGTGGCGGGTGGGGGAGCTTCTGTCCAGTTCCGCCACCGGCACGAACTCGAAGAACAGGCCGTTATCCACCAGCAGCCGCAGCCCCTCTCCGAAGCCCCGGTCGGCCACGGCGATGAAGCCCTCCGATGCGGGATAAACCTCGCGCATCTCCGCATGGGTGCCCTCCAGCAGGCGGGCGAAGGCCTGGGTATAGGGACGGATGCTGACGCCGCCGTGGATGTAGGCTTCGAGATGGGGGAACAGATCGGCTGCGCGCTTGCCCATGCGCTCGAAGAACAGCAGCACCCAGGAGGGCGTGCCGCTGATGGAGCGGATGTCGCGGCCGCAGGCCAGCTTCGCCAGGCGGTCGATCTTGGCGTCCCAATCGGTCTCCAACGCCTCCTCGATCGGCGGGAATGAATAGGGCCGTGCCCAAAGCGGCACCTCGCAGGCGGCGATGCCCGACAGGTCGCCTCGTCGCACTCCTGGCGCCACCTCGGCCAGATCGCTGCTGCCGCCCAGCATGAAGCTTTGTCCACCCATCGCCCGGCTTTCCGGGCGATTGGCCAAATGGTGCACCATCACCTCCAGGGCGGCGCGGCGGTTGGCGGCCAGCAAGGCGGGCGAGATTGGAATGTTCTTGGCCGAGTTGGAGGAGGTTCCAGAGGTAAAGGCGATATAGGGAATGGCGCCCGGCCAGGTCATGCCGTCGAGGATGGGATAGGCGCCTTCCCAATATTCCCGCCACAGGGCATCGTAGCGCCGCAGGGGCACCCGCGCCTGGAACTCGTTGACCGAAGCGATGCGCGAGAAGCCATGGTCGCGGCCGAACCGGGTGCCGGCGGCATGCTTCACCAGCCCGAGCAGCAGACGGCGCTGGGTCTCGGCCGGATGCTGGCCGGCCAGGGCGCGCAGGCGCCTGCGCGTATAGGCGCGCGCCAGAGGGGTGAGATCGGGCAGTACCATCTTCATGGCCGCAGCACCGTGCGGTGGGGAAAGGCGGCACGCACCGCATTCATGCCCAATGGCAAGGTGATGGCTTCGCCCCGGCGCCAGGGATCCACCTGGTCCAGGAAGTTGTCCGATCCTATCCAGCCGTCCTGCCCACCCAGAAGCACAACCCGTGAAGAATTCGCGTCGGCCAGATCGGTGAGAAAGCGGGCGTTGGCGCCGAAGGGGACGGCGTGGCGGCCGGGGCCAGCCAGACCGTGGGCGGTCTTCATCAGTGTCTCGTTGCCGCCCGCGCTCGGGAGGTCGGTGAAGCGGAGCAGCCGTTTCCCGCCGGGAAGAAAGCCCAGGACGTGGGGCAGCCGCAGCCGGTGCGCATCGCCCCAAGGTATCATGGGCCCGGCGACGACCCGGTCCGCCGCTGCCGCCAAGGCGGTGCGCAAATCCGTATCGTCGACCTTGGCAAGGCGATGGAGGACGAGGACGCCAGGGTTCCAACTGGCCTCGTAATCCCCGCCGCCGGCAAACGCCGCCAGTTGGCCCACCAGCCGCTCGTATGCATGCGCGCCAATGGACTGGGCGGGGTAGGCGCCGTCCCAACAATTCAGCACTCGGGCTAGAGGATGGGAGGGATCAAGCCGGCGGCCCAGCCATTCCTTGCCGTTGACGCCCGTCTCCGAGCCCACGTCCAGCTGCATCTGGGCTAGGTCATCCAATTCGATGCGCTGCTTGCCGCCCAGCAGCCGGTGCATGCGCACATAGCGGTCGGGGGACGAGAAGAACAGCCCCACCCGGATCGGCGGGTGGCGTGGTGCCTCGTTTGCCGAGATCATGAGGCCGCCGGGCGGGTCGACCTGCTGGGGCAGGGTGCGGGCGCTGACCAAGTCGTTCCAGCAGGCCAGTTCGCCGGCCGGTGCGATTATATCGGCGGGAAGGCCGGGCGGCCGGCGCGGCAGGCGAACCGCCATCAGCTTGCCCACTCGGCCGTTGGTATCGGCATAAAGCAGGGTCTGGCCGGGCACCGCGATGCCGTCGGCGGCGCTGGCGAACTGCGCCCACGACGTGGCGCGGTTGATGGCCAGCCATGCGGTCATCTCGTCGCTGGGCAGATGGCCCATCCACTTGAGCGCCAGGGTGCCGTCCGGCGCCAACCGACGGCAATCCGAGAGCATTGGGCCGGCCTCGCATTCCCTCAGCTCCATCTTCCGCTCCCGCCCCCAGCGGGGGTGCAGTTGTAACGGCTGCCGGCGCAGCGGCATGGCGCTGGCGTCGAAGATGTCGGACGAGGCCGCTTGCAGGCTGGTGCCGCTCCAGGCGACGACGCGGTTGCGGCCGATGGCGACGAAGGGCAGGCCGGGGATCATCAGCCCGACGGCGTGAAGGGTGGGCGATTTCATTCCCGCCGCCAGCCAAATGTTGGGCAGCATGAGGTTCAGGTGCGTATCGGCCGCCATCAACGCGCCGCCCGACCGGCTGCGATGGGCAGCTACCGCGACTGCATTCGACCCCATTCGGGCGAATCCGGTGGTGGCGGCCAACAGGTCGTCCTCAACCCGGGGCGCTCCCTCCTGTCCGGCCACTTCGCGCCAGCGCTCGGGCCAGTCGGAGCGTCCGCGCAGCTTGAGCAGGTTGAACAGGATCGGCCAGGTCACGTCGGCCGACGCCATGCGCCCGACCGCCAGCACGTCGCCCACCTCCCAAGGGCGTCGTGGCAGACCGAGCAGCCTTAATTCGGGCGGCAGCGGCGCCCGCGCCTGAAGGAAGGAAACGCCCTTGGCGAAAGCGTCCACCCAGCGCAGGGTCGACTCGGGCAGTCGGGCCGCAATGGCCGGGACGGCGCGGTCGAAGCCGATGATTCTCAGCGCGTAATCCAGCTCCAGTGCCGCTGGCCCCAGCACCTCGGCCACCCGGCCACGCGCGAGAAGGCGCATCAATTCCATTTGTCCCAGGCGCAACTGCGCATGGGCGACGCCCAGGCCGAAGGCGCAATCCTCGTCGGTTTCGGCTTCGATGAATGGGATGGCGCGCTCGTGCCAATGAATGGTCACCGCTTTGACCACCGGTGCCCGGTCGCGGGGCAGGTGCTCCAGCCGCTCCGCCAAGCCGATTCGTGGTGCCAGCCGCCGCAGCCCCATCCCCCCCAGCAGCCCTGCCACCAGCACGGCCGAAACCGCCTTGTCGAGCAATTCCATGCCAGGGCGAACGCGGTGGCTGCGGGTGGGTTCCCTTAACGCCCGAGCCCGGGGCGGTTCCGCTCTTACCCCCGTTGCCCGGGGCTGCGGGTAGGGCTAGTGTGGCGGAGCCTCTTTCAAGGAGCTGCGACCATGGACCTTTCCACCCGCTACCTCGGCTTGTCGCTCAAGACCCCCCTGGTGGTATCAGCCTGCCCGCTGGGCCTGGATGTCGGCAATATCCGCAAGGCGGAGGATCTGGGAGCCGGCGCCATCGTGCTGCCGTCCATCTTCCAGGAGGACATCGAGAACGAGATCGAGGAGATCGAGCATCTCGCCGCCCTGGCCGATGCCGAGGCGCTGTCCTATTTTTCGGGCCGACTGACCGAGAACACCGGGCCGAAGAACTACCTGGACCTGATCCATAAGGCCCGCGCCGCGGTGGACATGCCGGTGATCGCCAGCCTGAACGGCACCAGCAAGGCGGGCTGGATCGACTATGCCAAGCAGATGCAAGAGGCCGGCGCCAGTGCGCTGGAGCTGAACACCTATTTCCTGCCCACCGACCTGTCCTTGAGCGGGCCTGAGGTGGAAAGCCGCACCATCGACATCCTGAAGGCGGTCAAGGCCGCGGTGACCATCCCGGTTGCCATCAAGCTGAGCCCCTATTTCAGCTCGCCCGGCCATATGGTGAAGCAACTGGACCAAGCCGGCGCCGACGGCTTCGTCCTGTTCAACCGCTTCTACCAGCCCGACATCGACCTGGAAGAGCTGACGGTGCAGCGCGACCTCAAGCTATCCAACTGTTCGGAGATCCGCCTGCCGCTGCTGTGGATCGCGGCCCTGGCCGGCAAGGTCAAGGGCTCGCTGGCGGCCAGCTCGGGCGTGCAGACCTCGGCCGAGGTGGTGAAGTACCTGTTCGCCGGCGCCGACGTGGTGATGACCGCCTCGGCCCTGCTGCGCCACGGCATCGACTACATCAAGGTGCTGCACGACGGCCTGGTGGCCGACCTCAAAACCCGCGAGGCCCGGTCGGTGGCCGATATCCGGGGCACGCTGTCTCGCGACAAGGTGGCCGACCAGACCGCCTTCGACCGCGTGAACTACATCCGCATTCTGCGCGGCGGCAAGTACGTCGCCTGACCGCATCCGAAGGGGGAAGAAAGAATGGCTGAGGACGTGATTTCCGCCGGCAACATCGCCAAGGAACTGGGCGTGTCGGACGCCAAGGTGAAGAAGGCGATCAAGGACCTGGCCCTGGAGCCGGCGGCCAAGCGCGGCGTCTGCAGCTTCTACAGCCGCGACGCGGTGGCCACGATCAAGGCCGCTCTGGGCTGAGGTTAAACCCCGGCTTCGGCCAGGGACTCCAGGATGCGCCGGTTGGCGCTGCCGTTGGGCGTCAGGTCGGGGTGACGTGGCGGGCGGGGCTGGTCGAAGCGGGCCAGCAGGCGCTTGGCCGGGTTGGGGAAGTGGGGCTTGGCGAACTCGCCGCACACGTCCACGCCGACGATGCGCTTGGCTTCTGCCAGGGCACGGATCATGGACAGCAGGTGGTCCACCCGCATGTGGCCCTGGTTCCAGTTGGTCACCGCCTCGTCGGGGTGCAGCACATCCTTGTCGATGGTGAGGTAGACCGCCTCGGTGGGCAGGCGCTTGACCAGATCGTCGACAAAATCGGTCCAGTCGGCGCCGGCCAGGTTGCGCCACCTGACCTTGCCGCGCCCCAGCACCCGCGAGGGGGCAAAGCGCCAGGGGTGCAGCTCGAAGCGGGGGTCGTTCAGCGCCTTCAGATTGGCCCCTTTGAATTGGGGCCAAGTTACCGCATCGCTGGTGGGGCCGATGGTCACCACCTTGGCCACGTGCGGCATGTCCAGCACGCGGTTGACCCATGAGCCGCAGTGATAGGCCGGAGGCCATTTGCTCCAGTCCGGATGGTTGTCGAAATGCACCACCGACACCGGCCCCGGCACCCGCGCCACCAGCGGCGCGGTCAGGTGGTGGTAGTCGCCCGAGCCCATGAAGGTAACGGTGGCGCCCTGGCCCGGTGGTTCGTCTTCCTCGGTCAGGCGTCGCGCGAAGGCGATCATGTCAGACCGGCGCGCCCACAGCCGCAAGGCGTCGCCGTCGGCACGAAGGTCGATGGTCTGGGCTAGGCCCGCGCGGGCAAGGTCCTTGAGGACAGGCTGGCCCATCACCGAGCCGTCGAGATCGAGGAGGCGCACTTTCATGCCGCCTCCTCTATCTCTTTGGCCCAGGGGCGGGCCATAACGCAGGAGGGGTGCCCCAGGGGGCAACCCGTTAGAACTTCACCGTTACCCCGGCGATGTAGGTGCGGCCCGGTCCGTAGACGTTGACGCCCCAGCCGCCGCCGATGTCGGGGCGGTAGGTGCCGCCCAGCGGCTCGTGGTAGCGCGTGTTCAGCACGTTCTCGATGCCGGCGTTGAGGATCAGGTTGTCCCACTCGTACCCGCTACGCAGGTTCAGCAGGGCGTAGGCGGGGGTGCGGCGCTCGTTGCGGGCGTTGGACACCGTGTCCTTGCTGTCCACCAATTGCACGTCAACGCCGTTGGTCCAGCCGCCCAGCTGGTGGTCGATGCCCAGCCGGCCGTTCACCGGC
>DATJKV010000499.1:0-4824 GCA_035491155.1 Magnetospirillum sp.
ATGAGGGCATGCCAATCCAGGTACTGACCGCCATCCTCGCCGAAGGAAAGCTTGGCGGCCGTCATGACCGCGTCGAGGCGCATCAGCCAGCGCGACGGTACCGTGGGGGTGCCGTCCACGCGCACGGCGCGCGACAGCACCACGCGGGGGGCGGCGAATCCTTGGGCGAAGTCGTGGGCGGCCAGACCGATCTTGCGCTCAGGCGCAGGCAGGCCGAAGGACTGGCGCATGGGACGGCTCATCCACGGATCGGCCTCGGCCTCGCCCGGCCAGGTGCCCTCATTCAGGCCGCCCAGCACCATCAAATCGGCCTGTTGCAGGCGGGCCTCCATGGGGCCCCAGATGAACAGGCGGGGATGGCTGCCCCAGGACTGGCGCACCACCTGGCCCGACAACAACTGGTCGAACAAGGCGGGGTAGAAACGGGGCGGAATGGCGGGGAACAGCCCCCCCACTGAACGAGCGGCGGTGGCCAGCTCGGCCGCCCACTGGGCCAGGGCCTCGCCCGCCTCGCCGCGCCACAGCCGCAAGGGGCCTTGCAGCATGTGGTCGGTCGCCAGGGCCTCGGCCGCCTCCATGTGGGCACGCACCAGATCGGCCAGCGAGGCGGTCTCGGCCGCCATCACCCGGACGAGGGGCTCCAGCAATGCGGCGATGCCGTCCAGCCAGTCGCGCAGCTTGCCGTCCTGGGCGGCCGCCTTGAGGCCGGCGATGCCCTCGGCAGGGCGGGGCCCGCGCAAGGCCGCGATCTCCAGCCGACGCACCATGGCGCGGAAGCGGGCAGGATCCTCGGCCCCCGCCGCCAGTGGGTGCTTGAGGCAGGCCAGGGTGGCATGGGGCGAGAAGTCGTTGGCCACCATCTCGGCCAGCAGGCGCAGGTATGCGCCCGGTTCGCTGTTGGTCAGCGGCCGGCCGGCGGAATCGTCGATGACCAGGTTCCAGCGTTTCAACTCGGCGGCGACCCGGCGGGCCAGCGTGCGGTCGGGAGTGACCAGGGCGGCGGTGCGGCCGTCGGTCTCCAATGCCTCGCGCAGCAACAGGGCAATGGCGCCGGCCTCCTCGCGGGGCCCTTGGGCGTCCAGGCGCGACACGCCGTCCAGGGTGGCGACGGGGAATTCGCCCAAGGAGCGCCAGGCCTCGCAGGTGGCGGCAGGACGCAATGCCTCGGCCAGCAGGGCCGAGCGGGCGGCGCGCGGGTCGGGGGCGGGCAGCAGTGAGCGCACGTCGCGGCGGCGCACCCCCAACCGGTCCAACAGCCTCTTCATGCCGACCTGGGGATGGCTGTCGTCCAGCGCCGCCCAGGTGGCCTCGTCCATGGCAAGGTCAAGCCCCGGTAGCACCAGCTTGCCCTTGGGCAGGCCCATGATCACCGCCATCAGATCGGCGGTGGCCGGGCGCGAACCGGTGGAGCCGGCGGCGATGATTGGGGTGTCGGGCGGGGTCTCGCGCCAGCGCCGGGCCTGGGCACCCAGCATGCGGTTCACCCGCTCCTGCGGATCCAGGCGGTCGCCCAGCAGGGTGGGCCAGTGCTCGGTGACGATCTTCAGGAAGTCCAGCGTCACTTGCCAGTGGGCGGCGTAGTCCTCGGGCACCAGGGTGCTCAGGCGCTCGAAGCCGACGCGCTCGATCTGCACCGCGTCCAGCAGCGCCGCCAGCTCGGCGGCCAGCCGCGCCGCCTGATCGGGCGAGGGAGCGTGGCCGCCTCGGCCCGAGCCCATGGCCATGACCAGCCGGGTCAGCAGCAGGTGGCGCTCGACCGGGGGGATGGCGGGCGGCAAATCGAGGGGGCCGTCGGCGAACAGCAGGGTGTCGCCCTCGTCCACCGCATCCACCGTGCGCAGGCGGGGCAGCAGCAGCGGCTTGCCGCCCGATAGGCGCAGGAAGGCCTCACGCAAGGAGCGGCGGGCGCGCTGGTTGGGCAGCAGCACTTCCATCTCGGCCAGCCGCAACGGATCGCCGCCGGCCTCGGCCAGCAGGTGTCGGGCCAGTGCGTCCACGAACGCCAAGCCCGGCGGAATGGTGAAGACTTTGCCCGCTGCGATGGTCATGACGGTAGCATAATGAATTTCCCTCTCCCGCCAAAGCGCGAGAGGGTGCGGGCGGTCATTGCGCCTCGATGGCCTGTTCCACCTCGGGCAGCGCTTCCGGAGTGCCGACGTGGTACCAGCGGCCGTCGTGGACGATGCCGAACAGGCGGCCTTCCTCCAGGGCGCGGTCGTAAAGGACGTTCAGCGAGAACTTGCCCGGCGGTGCGTCGCGGAACAGCCGGGGGGTGAGGATCTGCACGCCCGAGAACAGCAGCGGCGCCACCTCGGGATCGCGGCGGCGGCGCGGTGTGCCCCGAGCGTCCAGGAAGAAGTCGCCCTTGCCCTCATAGCCCATGGCGGTGGCGGTGGGTTGCAGCAGCAGCAGCGCGTCCATCTTCGACTCGTCGAAGGCCTCGGCCAGCCGCTTCAGCGCAGGCGCGCCTCCATCGGTCCAGATGATGTCGGAATTGACCACGAAGAACGGTGCCGTCCCCAAATGCGGCAGCGCCTTGGCCACGCCGCCGCCGGTTTCCAGCAGCACCTCTTCGTGGGACAGGGTGATGCCGGGGCGGCCGGACAGATGGGTGACGATCCTGTCCGCCAGCCAATGGGTGTTCACCACCAGATGGCTGGCGCCGGCGACCGCCAGATGGTCCAGCGCCCGGTCCAGCATGGTGCGGCCGGCCACTTCCACCAGCGGCTTGGGGGTGTGCTCGGTGATGGGGCGCATGCGCAGCCCCAGGCCTGCGGCCAGGACCATGGCGTGGGTGGGATGGATGCTCATGGGGCGGGAACCGTGCGCAGGTGCTTGGGCATGTGGGTGTCGAGCCAGCGGCGGATCTCGGCCAGGGCCGGATGGGCGCAGGCCTGCTCCAGCAGCCGCCAGACGCGCGGGATGTGGCCCAGATAGATGGGCTTGCCGTCGCGCTTGCACAGGCGGGTGAAGATGCCGATGACCTTGGCGTGGCGCTGGGCCGCCATCACCGCCCACGAGGCTTCGAAGGCGTCGCGGTCCAGGCCGGGGAAGCGGGCGAGATAGCGCTCCTTCATGGCGGCGATCAGGCTGGCATCGATGTCGCGCCGGGCGTCTTCCAGCAGGCTCATGGGGTCGTAGGTGACGGGACCGGCTACCGCATCCTGGAAGTCCAGCAGGCCGCAGGCCTTGAGGCCCGGCCGCTCCAGCAGCAGCAAATTGTCCACATGGAAGTCGCGCAGCACGATGGTGTCGGGCACCGAGCGGGCGACGGGGAACAGGGCGGTCCACAGGGCGGCGTATTCGGCCCGCTCGGCCTCCGGTACCGGGCGAACCACCGCCGGCATGTACCAGTCGGTCAGCAGACAGGCCTCGGTCAGCAAACGCTCGTCGTCATAGGGCGGCAGGCCGGCGGGGATGGCATGGGCCTGCGCGTGCAGATCGGCCAGCACGTCGGTGGCGAGCGCGTACAGTGCCGTCTCGTCGTGGCCCTTGGCCAGCAGCCGGGTGTAGGTGGCGTCGCCCAAATCTTCCAGCAGCAAAAGGCCGTTCTGCTCATCCACCGCCATCAGGCCGGGGGCGGAATAGCCCAGCTGAGCCAAGTGGCGGGCGATGCGGACGAAGGGGCGCACGTCCTCCTTGGGCGGCGGCGCGTCCATCAGCACCGCCTGCTCCAAGCCGCGCTTCAGGCGGTCGTAATGGCGGAAGCTGGCGTCGCCGGCCAGGCGGCCCCGTTGGGCGTCGCCCCAGCCGGCCTCGGCCAGGAACGCGCTGATCAGCGCTTCGCGATTGTTCATGGGATCAGCTCTTTCATGCGGTCGTCCCACTGGGCGTGGGAGGTCAGGGTGGCACGCCGCGAGGTGGCGACCTCTCCGGCGGCCAAGGCCACGTCCAGCCGGCGGCGCGGGGTCAGCGCGCCCAGCCGTTCCGGCCATTCGATCAGGCTGATGCCGTCGACGAAGGCGTCCTCGACGCCCAGCTCGTAGGCGTCCTCGGGCTTGTCCAGACGGTAGAGGTCGAAGTGCCAGATGTCCGCCGCCTCGGCCTCGTAGGCCTGCACCAGGGTGAAGGTGGGGCTGGGCACTTCCTCGTCCTCGCTGGTCAGCGCCTGCACGAAGGCGCGGGCCAGCGTGCTCTTGCCGGTGCCCAGATTGCCGAACAGCAGAATTACGTCGCCCGGCCGCGCAAGCTCGGCCAGGCGGGCGCCCAGGGCACGGGTGGCGGCCTCGTCAGGCAAATCGAGGGTCAGCGTGGTCGTCATCCCTCGCTTGTATCCCGCGTTGGGGGAGGGTGCAAATGCCCAATAAGGGGTAGCTTTATTGCCCTTGGGCCTTGGCCCGGGGATGCGCCGCGTCGTAGACGCCCTTCAGCCTTGCGGCATCCACCTTGGTGTAGCGCTGGGTGGTGGACAGCGAGGAATGGCCCAGCAATTCCTGGATGGTGCGCAGATCGCCGCCGCCGGCCAGCAGGTGGGTGGCGAAGGAATGCCTGAGCGCGTGCGGGGTGGCGGTGTCGGGCAGGCCGAGCAGCAGGCGCAGCCGCCGCATCTGGCGCTGGACCACGCCGGGGTTCAGCTTGGCCCCACGGGCGCCGACGAACAGTGGGCCTTCGGCGGCCAGCGCATAGGGGCACAGGGACAGGTATTTGGCGATGGCTTCGCGGACCACCGCCAGAACCGGCACCATGCGCTGTTTGCGGCCCTTGCCGGTGATGACCATGGTGTCGCCCTTGGGTACGTCGCGCTTGGCCATGCCCAGCGCCTCGCCCAGGCGCAGGCCGCAGCCGTAGAGCAGGGTGAACAGGGCCACGTCGCGCGCCGCCAGC
>DATJKV010000500.1:0-3039 GCA_035491155.1 Magnetospirillum sp.
GAACAGGCGGCACACCCCGGTGTCGATGTTCCTGAGCTCGACCAGGGGGGTATTGCCGATCTGGGTCAGCAGGTCCGCATCGTAAGGCATGATATACTCCACAACTCTTGTAGACATTAGGTGATGTCAGATACGCACTCCTGTCAAGGATGTTCATGTGTACAATTTCAATACATCACATTGTGTAGGTGTTATTTTAATCTATTAATTCGATCACAAAATCAAAAATAACCAATTTCATAAATTTCAGGCGCGAGGGTAGCTTCCATCCATCGAATTCACCCCACCGGAGACCAAGCAAATGTCCCTCATCAACACCGAGATCAAGCCGTTCAAAGCCTCCGCCTACAAGAACGGCGCCTTCGTCGACCTCACCGACGCCGACCTGAAGGGCAAGTGGTCCGTGGTGTTCTTCTATCCGGCCGACTTCACTTTCGTCTGCCCGACCGAACTGGAAGACCTCGCCGACAACTACGCCGAGTTCCAGAAGCTGGGCGTCGAGATCTACTCGGTGTCCACCGACACCCACTTCGCCCACAAGGCGTGGCACGACAGCTCGCCGGCCATCAAGAAGATCCACTACACCATGGTCGGCGATCCCACCGGCACCATCAGCCGGAATTTCGAGGTGATGATCGAGGACCTCGGCCTCGCCGACCGCGGCACCTTCGTGGTCGACCCCGAGGGCAAGATCCAGATCGTCGAGATCACCGCCGGCGGCATCGGCCGCGACGCCAAGGAGCTGCTGCGCAAGGTCAAGGCGGCCCAGTACGTCGCCTCCCACCCGGGCGAGGTCTGCCCCGCCAAGTGGAAGGAAGGCGAGAAGACCCTGGCCCCATCGCTCGACCTGGTCGGCAAGATCTAAGGCCGGCAGCCCCCGCCGGCCGCGCCCCGGACCCGATCCCCCCCTCCGGGTCCGGGGCGTCCCCTCCTCCGCCCATCCAAGGAAGCTTCGCCATGTTGGATAACTCGCTGAAAGAGCAGCTGCGGGCCTATTTCGACCGCATCACCCAGCCCGTCCGGCTGGTCGCCTCCCTGGACGACGGCGCCAAGTCGGCCGAAATGCGCGAGTTGCTCAGCCAGATCGCCGACCTCTCGGACAAGATCACCTTCGAAGAGGGCCACGACGCCCGCGCCCCCTCCTTCGCCATCCGCCGCGCCGGGACCGACGTGGAGGTCCGCTTCGCCGGCCTGCCCATGGGCCATGAATTCAACTCGCTGATCCTGGCGCTGTTGCAGGTGGGCGGCCACCCGTCCAAGGAAAGCCAGGACCTGATCGAACAGATCCAGGCGCTGGACGGCGAGTATATGTTCGAAACCTATTTCTCGCTGTCGTGCCAGAACTGCCCCGACGTGGTGCAGGCGCTGAACCTGATGGCGACCATCAACCCGCGCATCAAGCACGTGGCCATCGACGGCGCCCTGTTCCAGGACGAGGTCGAAAGCCGCCAGGTCATGGCGGTGCCGGCGGTATTCCTGAACGGCCAGCCTTTCGCCCAGGGGCGCATGGGCCTGGAGCAGATCGTCGCCAAGCTGGATACCGGCGCGGCGGCACGGGACGCCGCCAAGATCGCCGCCAAGGAACCGTTCGAGGTGCTGGTGGTGGGCGGCGGTCCGGCCGGCGCGGCGGCAGCGGTGTATTCCGCCCGCAAGGGCATCCGCACCGGCGTGGTGGCCGAACGCTTCGGTGGCCAGGTGCTGGACACCATGGACATCGAGAACCTGATCTCGGTGACCCGCACCGAGGGCCCCAAGCTGGGCGCCGCGTTGGAGGCCCACGTCACCCAGTACGACGTGGACATCATGAACCTGCAGCGCGCCGCCAAGCTGGTGCCCGCCCCCGTCCCCGGCGGCCTGATCGAGGTGCACCTCGCCAGTGGTGCCACGGTGAAGGCGCGCTCGGTGGTGCTGTCCACCGGTGCCCGCTGGCGCACCATGAACGTGCCGGGCGAGGACCAGTATCGCAACAAGGGCGTGGCCTTCTGCCCCCACTGCGACGGCCCGCTGTTCAAGGGCAAGCGCGTCGCGGTGATCGGCGGCGGCAATTCCGGCGTCGAGGCCGCCATCGACCTGGCCGGCATCGTCGCCCATGTCACCCTGCTGGAGTTCGACTCGAAGCTGCGCGCCGACGCGGTGTTGCAGGCCAAGCTGCACAGCCTCGCCAATGTCACCGTCATCACTTCGGCGCAGACTTCCGAGGTGCTGGGCGACGGCGCCAAGGTGACCGGCCTGGCCTACAAGGATCGCACCAGCGGCCAGGCCCACACCGTGGAACTGGAAGGCATCTTCGTCCAGATCGGCCTGGTGCCCAACACCGAATGGCTGAAGGGCGTGGTGGAGCTGTCGCCGCGCGGCGAGATCGTGGTGGACGCCAAGGGCCAGACCTCGGTCCCCGGCGTGTTCGCCGCCGGCGACGCCACCACGGTGCCATACAAGCAGATCATCATCGCCATGGGCGAAGGCGCCAAGGCGGCGCTGTCCGCCTTCGACCACCTGATCCGCATTCCCGTGGCCGAACTGGCGGCCTGAGCGAACCAAGCCCGCGAGAGGAGCCCGGCCCTAGAGCGCGATGACATCAGGTCGGCGCATGCCTGCACCGACCTGATGTCTGAATCGCTCTCTAATTTGTTGAACAGAGACGGATTCAGCTCACATGCCGGATCGCGAAGCGATTCGACATGTCAGCATCCGGCTCTAAGGCCGGGCTCCTTCTTCAAGCGTGGTCGAGCCCAGCTGCCCGTGAAGATGAGCCAGGCAGATTGATTTTCTACAAAAGGCTTTCCACCTGGAAAATATTCCAGGGACGCGGGAAGAAGGTGTTGCCCCCACATCCACATACTATATACATAGACCGTACAGGGGCTGGGCAGCTCCTTCTGACGGGGTTTCTGTCGTGGCACGTACGGACGACACCAGCGCCAACGCCGTGGACAGCCATGTGGGCAAGCGCATCCGCTTGCGCCGCCAGACCCTCGGCCTCAGCCAGGGAAAGCTGGCCGAAGCCTTGGGCCTGACCTTCCAGCAGGTGCAGAAATACGA
>DATJKV010000501.1:0-8512 GCA_035491155.1 Magnetospirillum sp.
CGGGCTTCGAAGCCGATCCCATGACCAAGCGTGAGACCTTGGAGCTGGTGCGGGCTTATTACCGCATTACCGATCCCCAGGTGCGCAAGCGGGTGCTCGACCTCGCCAAGGCGCTGGGGGCGGCCAGCAGCGAGGGCTGACGCAGGTCAGACGCCCACACGGTCCCGGTTGGGGAACCGGGACCGTGGACCGCAACACCTGCGCCGCCTGTCGCTTTGGGGCTGGGCGGCCCGAGCCGTATCCGGGGCCGTGGCGCGCATGCGCATCGACGAGTTTATCGAGGCGTCCAACCAGGCCAAGACCACCGAAGAGGTGTTCGGCCTTTTCCAGTGCGCCGCCAGCGATCTGGGGTTCGACCGGATCATGTACCGGGCATTGCGCAACCACCCCGACGTGGTCTTGCCGTGCGTGGCCCGTTCGTACCCTGACGAGTGGATCCAGCATTACGTGGCCAAGGGCTACGTGGACAGCGATCCGGTTCGCCTGCGCTGTCTGACGTCCGCCGTGCCGTTCCGTTGGTGGGATACGGTCGACGGTCGCCGGCCGGACAGCGCCACCATCTTCCATGAAGCCGAGGACGTTGGCCTGCGCGACGGCGTTGCCGTGCCCATCCACGGCCCCGCCGGCGAATGCGTCGGTGTCGGTTTCGCCTCCACATCGGGCAGCACCGACGCCCACGTCCAATTGGCTCGGCTGCAATTGCTGTCGGTGCAGTTCCACACCGCGTATACGGGCCTGTCCAAGCCAGTTGGCGAGGCGGCGCCCCGCCTGACCCCGCGCGAGCGCGAAATCCTGTCCTGGTGCGCCCAGGGCAAAAGCGCCTGGGTTGTCGGCGAAATCCTGCATATCGCCGAACATTCGGTGGAATGGCACCTGCGCAACATCTTCCGCAAACTGAACGTGGATTCGCGCATCACCGCCGTGGTCAAGGCCCTGCACCTGGGGCTCATCTCCCTGTAACACCGCCGAGCGCTCGAAATCAGCGTTCGGCGGTATCCAGCGGCCATTGAGGCCGCGGCCAAGCGCGCGGAGGCGCGCGCCCGGCGAGGGCAAACAGACGAGTCACGTCAGTGGCTCGTCGGTATAAGGGCGTATCCGCCGCTGGCACCACCCCCTGGGACTCCAGGGGCTGCGCGAGCCCCCCGAAAGAAGGACTGTTCCTCAGTCTTTCGTTCAGGGAGTGCGGGGCGTGATCGACTGCTTCACCTATGAGAACGCGCACCTGTTCGGCGACGCCCTGGCCTCCCAATTTCGGCTGCGCCACAAGGTTTTCGTCGAGCGCCAGCGCTGGGGCGTGCCCAACTGGAAGGGCATGGAGTACGACCAGTACGACACCCCCGCCGCCGTCTATTGCGTCTGGCGCGACGACGAGCAGCAGGTGCGGGGTGTGGCTCGTCTTGCCCCCACCACCATCCCCTACATGATCAAGGATCTGTGGCCCGACCTGGTGACCGAGCGGGAACCGCCCTGCGAACCCCAGATATGGGAATCGACGCGCCTCGGCATCGACCACGACCTGCCCAAGGAAACCCGTCGCCGCGTTCTGTCGGAACTGATCCTGGCTTATCTCGAGGCGTCGCTGCACTACGGGGTCAAGGGGCTGATCGGCATCGGCTATGCCTGGTGCTGGGAGCATTCCTTCAACCGCCAGGGCTGGCCGGTCCAGCGCCTGGGGCCGAATGCCGAGATCGATGGCGAGCAATCCTATGTGGGCTTGCTGCCGGTCAGTCAGCAGATCCTTTCCGCCGTGCGCGTCGCCACGGGGATTGCCGAGCCTGTGCTGCGCACGGCCGACGACCTGCTGCAGCAGCAGGCGGGACGGCTTTACCGCATGGCGGCGGCGGAATGACGAGGGAGCAGATGGAGACTGTCGGGCGCTCCCTGCTGCCAGGGCTTCATTATTTGGCCGCCGAAGCGCTGCGCTCAGGCTGCCACGACATCTCCGAAGTGATTTTTGAAGCTATTTCGACCATCGAGCATAAAATGCTCGTTCAAGGGGGGAATGATGAACAACGTAGTTTATGTGCGTCCGCAACTGGAGGGGACCTCGCGCGTTAGCGATGCGAGGGTTTCGGCCAATCTGGTGAAAAGCGCCATCACCCGTCTGCTGGCATTCGCCCGTGGCGAGGGCATGGACAACACCGCGATGACGCTTGAACTGGCGCTGACCGCGGTGGACGTGGATTACGAGGAGCGTCAGCGCTAGGCGCTAGGCACTAAGACAGGCCCGCGCGTTCGGTCCGGGACGCCGCGGGTCTGCTTCAGGAAGTGTCCTTATTGGGCCGGTGCCGCCAAGGGCGGCAGCGGCGCAAGCCATTGGCTTGAAGTGCCGCACTGGAAGGCGGCCACGCTGGGGGTCAGCACGCCGCAGCGGAAGGGGGTAAAGGTCTGGCCGATCAGGCCGGAGACGCCCAGCCCTGCCTTGGAGCATTGGCGCTCGGCGATGGAGCGCACCTCGTCGGGGGTCGAGGCGGCGCTGTTGTAGCAGACATAGCTGGCCGGGCCCTGCGCGGTATCGGGCACCAGCGGCCGGGGGTCGGTGGAACAGGCCGCCAGGGCCAGGGTGGCGGCAGCGGCGGCCAACAGCTTCCTCATGACATTCCCCCTTGGATGGAACACGCCTTCCACGCGTAACCTTCCCGGGCGCGCTTGACAAGAGGATTGAAGGCGCGATCAACCGGCCAGAGTTCGGGCGGCGGCGGGAGCACCCGAGACGAAGCATTCCACCAGGGCGTCCACGGCGGCGTCCATGCCCATCTCCAGCCCGCTCTGGTAGATCCAGCGGCGCAGGCCCACATTGGCGATAGCGCCGTGCAGGCCGGCCACCATTTCGATTTCAGCTTCGCTGGGCTGCGCGCCCGCATCAAGCCCCGCGGCGGCGCGCACTTCGCGTGCCAGCGGCACGAACAGGTGCTGGCGCAGGAATTCCTGATAGCGGCTGGCGATGCCGGTATCCTTGAGGCCGGCGAACATGAGCAGCCTCACCCGCTCGTAGGTGAAGTTCTCGGTGACAAAGAGCCGGTATATCTGGTGCAGCCGATCGGCCAGGGGGCGCGAGCGGTCGGCCAGCACACCTTCCCAACTGGGGTCCCAGCCGCCCTCGAACACCTCGCGGTAGACCCGCTCGATCAGCGTGTCCTTGTCGGGGAAATAGCGGTAGAGCAGGGGCTGGGTGACGCCAAGCCGTTGGGCCAGGGCGCGGGTCTGGCCTTCAAAGCCGACCTCGGCGAAGAAACGAATGGCCTCGTCGACGATCAATCGTTCGCGCTGGCTGCGAGGCAGCCGGCGGCGGATATTCTCAGGCCCCAGGGAAATTTGCATGGCGAAGCACGTGGGAGGAATTTCTTGCGGCGATGTTTAGCACGCAGGTTGAAATTCCACCATAGGCTTGTTAACCGTAGAACATGGTCGATGACCGTGCATCTCAAGCGAAGCGGGCGATTGCCTTGGCCAGCGCCGGGCCGGTCAGCAGCACCAGGAACAGGCGCAAGGTCTGCGCGGCCAGCACCAGCGGTATGTCGGCGTGCGTCCCGACAGCGATGATGGCGATGGAGTCCAGGCCGCCGGGGCTGGTGGCAAGGTAGGCGCTCAAGGGATCGATGTGCAGCCGCCAGGTCAGCAGCCAGGCGGACAGGGCGCACAGCGCGATCAGCAGCAAGGTGGCGAGCAGCAGCTTGGGCAGCGCCTTCAACGCGTAGACCAGGGTGGACCGGTTGAAGCCCAGCCCCACGTACCAGCCCAGCCCGGCATAGGCCAGGCCCAGCAGCCAGGGCGGCAGCACGATGTCCATCCAGCCGCCGGCATGCAGCACCGTGCCGACCGCCATCGGCACCATCATGGCGCCGGCGGGAATGCGCAGGCGGGTGCCCACCCAGCTCCCCAGCACCGCGACCGCCAGCGTGCCGGCGAAGGGCAGCAGCGGCGGCAGGGCGAACAGGTCGGATTCAGCTGCCGTCGCGGGTGTGCCGTGGGCGAGCAGGCGGGTGGCCCCGGCGGCGGTCAGCACCACCACCACCACCCGCAGGTATTGCATGAACGCCACCAGGCGCACGTCGGCACCGAACTCGGCGGCCATCGCAACCATGGCCGAGGCGCCACCGGGTGATGAGCCCCAGGCTGCGGTACTGCCGGGCAGCACCTTGGCCTTGACCAGCACCCAGCCCACCAGGGCGCCGGCGAAGATGGTGGTGGAGACCACCAACAGCAACAGCGCCCAGTCTTCGGCGATGGAGGCCAGTATCGAGGGGGTGAAGGCCCGCGCCACCAGGCAGCCGACGATGGCCTGGGCCGCCTGGAAGCTCCAGCGCGGGGTGCGGATGTCGGCCCCGCTTACGCCCAGCACGATGGCGGCCACCATGGGGCCCAGCAGCAGGGCGGCTGGGAAGGCGGCCCAATGCAGCAGTGCCGACATGACCACGGACAAGGCCAGCAGCCCGATCCAGGTCATCCGGGCACGGGCGGGCGACGGGGATGTGTGCATGGCCCTGGTGTACCCCAAGGCGCACCAGGGGCGCACCAGGGAGTTTTCCCAGGTGGCCGGAAGGCCTGACCTACGCCACCCGCCAGGGCGGCTCGTGGCCGGCGAAGACCGCCGACAGGTTGGCGATGGTGTCCATCCCCATGCGGTCGCGGGTTTCCTCGGTGGAGGTGCCGATGTGGGGTAGCAACGTGACGTTGGGCAGGTCCAGGTAGCGCTTGTCGAAATTGGGCTCGCCGGCGAACACGTCCAGCCCGGCGGCGGCCAGACGGCCGGAGGACAAAGCCTCGATCAGCGCGTCGTCGTCCGCCAGGTCGCCGCGCGCGGTATTGACCAGGACGGCGCCTGGGGGCAGCCAGGCCAGGCTTTCGCGGTTGATCATGTGGCGGGTCTCGGGCGTGGCGGGGGCGTGCAGGGTGATCACCTGCGAGGCGCGGAACAGCCCCTCCAGCGTCGGATGGAAGACGGCGTCGCCCTCCTGCGCCGGATCCAGGCGGCGGCGCTGGTGGTAGGCGATGCGCATGCCGAAGGCGCGTGCGCGCGCAGCCACCGCCTGGCCGATGCGGCCCATGCCGACGATGCCGAGAACCTTGCCCTCGGGGTCGGTCCCCAGGTTCTTCCACGCCGTCCAGGCGCCCCAGCGGCCCTCGCGCAGATCGCGCTCGAAGGCGCTGAGACGGCGGCAGGCGGACAGCAGCAGCAGCATGGCCAGGTCGGCGGTGGCGATGGTGGTAGCCTCGGGGCAATAGGCAACGACGATGCCGCGCGCCTTGGCCGCCTCGATGTCGATGTGGTTGAAGCCCACCGAATAGGTGGCGATCACCCGCACGCTGGCGGGCAGGGCGGCGATGGCCTCGGCCGGCAGGCGGTCGGTCAGTGCCACCAGCAGCCCGTCGGCGCGATGGGCCTGGGCCTGTTCCACCAATTCGCCGGGGCCCAGCAGACGGTCGTCCGGATTGAACAGGGGCTCGAAGCGGGCAGCCAGTTCAGCCTCGACGCGGGGCGGCAGGCGGCGGGCGACGACGATGCGGGGCTTATCGGTCATAAGAGGTGCTCCAGGGTGTTCGACCTCAACAATGGTCGCTGACCGGGTGGATGGCAAACCTTTCGACCACGCCCACGGGTCCGGTTTTTCCTGCGCCGGCCAGCCCCATCTGGCGAGTAAAACCGGAGACTCCGCCATGGGCCGCCTGCTGCTTGCCGTCCTTGCCTGCTTGTTCGCTGCCGTCGCCCATGCGGACGAGGTTCCCGTCAAGCCGGACATGCCCGTCACGTCCGAGGTGCTTCCCCGTGGTAAGCTGTTCGACCCGCTGCTGGCCGACCCGCGCTATCCCCGTTTCTCCGCCGCGTGGCAGAACTACCAGGGCCACAGCGACCTGAATAACGCGGCGGCGGTCAGCGTGGGTGGCGAGCTTCCGCTTTATCGGGCTCCCCTGTCCGCCGGCGCCTGGGGCATCGGCATTCAGGCGGCGGTGTTCGCCCTGTTCGACCTGGATGCCCAGTCAAAGGACCTGATCAATGCGGATTACTGGGTGGGCATCCCGCTGACGTGGCGCGACGGCCCCAACTCGGCCATGCTGCGCCTCTACCACCAGTCTTCGCATCTGGGCGACGAGTTCCTGCTGCGCAGCGTCGCCAACCAGCGTTCACGCGTGAACCTGTCCTACGAGGTGGTCGACCTGAAGCTGTCGCGGGAATTCTATGATCGGGCCGTCCGTATCTACGGCGGCGCCGGCTTCCTGTTCGACCAGGATCCTTCCGACCTCAAACACGGCCTGGCCCAAGTGGGGCTGGAGCTGCGCAGCCCGTGGACGTTCGCCGACGGCTTGCTCCGTCCGGTGGCGGCGCTGGACCTGCAAAGTACCGAGGAGACCAACTGGCGGGTGGACATCTCTGTCCAGGCCGGCGTCGAACTCCTCAGCACCCAGGACCGCAACTACGTGCTCCAACTCATGCTGGAATACTATCGCGGTCGCAATCCAAACGGCCAGTTCTTCATTACCGACGTGGAATACTACGGTATCGGCCTGCACGCCTATTTCTGAGCGCGCTCGTCATGGGCCAACTGGCGCAGCTGCTGACGGAATTCCGGCGTGTCCTGGTGGCCGTGCGATTTGACCGCGTGCAGGACGGCCACATCGATCAACTCGTCCTCGCTGTCGGCCGACAGGGACACCGAGCATTGCGATTCAGGGAATTCGCGGCAGTCGAGGATCTTGCGGGCCATAATTGCCTCCCATAACGAGTGGTTGGCGCTTACGTGGTTGCGTCGATGTTGCGCCGCAATTACCCGCTGGTGCGGTGGTTCACTTACACTAGACGCCGCTACCGCTGGTTTCGTCGTCCTCGCTGGGAGGCGTGACCAGCACGCGGTCGATGCGCCGGCTGTCCATGTCCACCACCTCGAAGCGCCAGCCATTCCAGACCAGTTGCTCGCCGATCTGGGGCAGGTGGGCCAATTGCGACAGCAGGAACCCGGCCAGGGTGTGGAAATCGCCCTGCTCGCCCATCCCCGAGAGGCCCAGCAGGGATTCGGCCTCCTCGATCGCGATCATGCCGTCCATCAGCCACGACCCGTCTTCGCGTCGCACCGCTTGGGGTTCCTCGTCGACGCCCGCATTGGGCAGCTCGCCCGCCACCGCTTCCAGGAAGTCGGTCATGGTGACGATGCCCTCGAAGCCGCCATATTCGTCCAGCACCACCAGCATGGGGGCACCGGTCTGCTTGAACATTTCAAGGATGCGGGGTGCGCGGATGCCTTCGTGCACCACCGGTGCCTGCCCGATTGCGGCCAGGGGGTCAAAGGGCTTGCCGGCCAGCAGGGCATCCAGCACCTTGCGGCTGTCGAGCACGCCGATCATGTCGTCGAGCGAGCCGCGCGCCACAGGGAAGCGGGAGTGGGGCGCCTCGACCATGCGCTGGCGCCATGTTTCAAGCTCTTCCACGTCCAGCCACACAACGTCGGGGCGCGGCGTCATGATCGAGCCGACCGGGCGGTCGGCCAAGCGCATGACGCGGTCAAGCATCTCTTTCTCGGCGGGCTCGATGACACCGGCCAGGGCGCCCTCGGCGATAAGGGCGCGCACCTCGTCCTCGGTCACCGTCTTGGTGTCCTGCGGGCGTTGGCCCAACAGGCGCAGCAGGGCGTTGGTCGAGACGCGCAACAGCGACACCAGGGGCGCACCCCATACGGCGATACGGCGCATGGAGGGGGCGACGCGCACCGCGATGGTCTCGGAATGGTGCATGGCAAGGCGCTTGGGCACCAGTTCGCCCACCACCAGGGACAGGTAGGTGGTAAGGCCAACCACCACGGTCATGGCGATCTCGTGCGACCAGTTGGCCAGGGTGGGAACGGCATCGGCCAGCCAGTCGGCGGCATGGGCACCGAGGGTGGTACCCGAATAGGCGCCGGCGACGATGCCCACCACGGTGATGCCGATCTGCACGGTGGACAGCAGATGCGACGGGTCTGCGATCATCTCCAGCGCCACCTTGGCGCCGCGGCTGCCCTTCTCGGCGCGACGGCGCAACTCGGCCGGGCGCGACGAGACAAGAGCCAATTCCGACATGGCGAAAAAACCGTTGACCAGGATCAGGGCGAGAACAACCAGAATCTCCGCCCACATGGGCTCCCCCTTCAGAAGGCGCGACTGCTCGACTCTAGCGCGGTCGGGGGTTGCGGGCCAGGGGGCCAAAGGCCAGGGCGGCGCCTTGCCGCTTCACCGGCTTGCCCAGGTCCAGCCGGTTCTCGCTGGCCGAGACACAGCATGCCTTGATGGGCATGCCTTCGCCAAACACAACATCGTGCCGCTTGGCCATGTTCCCCCAACGCGAACAAATGGGGCAGCCGTTGCACGCGGAAGCGGGGGCATGGAACAAGCGATAGTCCGGGGCGGTTAACTCTCCCGTGGCCAACTTGCGAAAACGGAGGAATTCATGGCTCAAGAAGGCAGCGGCGGCGGCATCCAGGGGTCGGCCGCCAACGTTACCCATGCCCTCAAGGGTATCGACTTCCCAGCCTCGAAGCAGGAC
>DATJKV010000502.1:0-4917 GCA_035491155.1 Magnetospirillum sp.
GGGATGGATGTTCCCAACACCCGCTTCTTCAAGGGCACCGCCGTGCTGGAGGTGTTGGACTTCCTCGACCGCCTGGCACCGTTTTCCGAGCCCACCCTGCTGCTGGAAGACCCCCGTCCGCGCATGGGCTCCAAGGAGAAAAAATCATGACCGCGTCGCCCCGCGACATCGAGGCGCGGCGCCGCTTCCTGCGTTCCGTCCTGCTGGGCGGCGGCGTGGTGGCGGCCTCTTTGGCCGGCTGGGTGCCGGAGCTGCGCGCCCACCCGCTTCGCCTGCGCCCGCCGGGCGCCCTGGACGAGTCCGAGTTCCTGGCGTCGTGCATTAAGTGCGGCCAGTGCGTGCAGGTCTGCCCGGTCAAGGCCATCACGCTGTCCGACATCACCGAGGGCTTCGGCGTCGGCGTGCCGCATATCGATGCGCGCGCCCAGGCCTGTGACTTCTCGTGCGATGCGGTGCAGTGCATCCTCGCCTGTCCCACCGGCGCGCTGTCGCACAAGCTTTCCAAGAAGGAAGAGGTGCGCATGGGCAAGGCCCGGCTGGACAAGCCCGAGGCCTGCCTCGCCCGCCAGGGACAAGGCTTCAAGGGGGCGGCGCGCCTCCAGGGCATCCATCGCTATGCCGAGGTGGACCGCTGGAAGCCCATCCCCATCGCCGACCATCCCTATGACCTGGAGCTGTGCGACCTCTGTGTCCGTGAATGCCCCATCGAAGGCGCCATCGCCTTGGCCCCCATGAGCGACGATCCCGCGGACAAGCGCCGCACCCCCAAGGTGGCCGACAGCTGCGTCGGCTGCGGTATGTGCGAGATGATCTGCCCGACCGAGCCGGCGGCCATCGTGGTTGACGGGAGGCCGGCATGAGCCTGAAAACCTCTCTGGCGGTGATGCTGGGCCGCGAGCCCACCAAGCCCGCCGCTTGCGAGTACACCGAGGCGGCCTGCGCCCTGCACGAGGCCAAGCGCGCCAACAAGCGTACCCGCGAGGACAACGCCCGCGTCCAGCACGAAATCCACGAAGCCTCCAAGAGCCACAAGTGGCGCAATCGCCGTTGGCTGGTGCTGATCGCGGTGAACCTGCTGTTCGTTCTGTCCTATCGCTTCGATGTGCAGCTGATCGAGGGCGCGCTGACCGCGTCGCGCGTAATCGGCTTCCACTTCGCCGATTTGAACTCGGCGCTCCAGGTGATGCTGGCGTTCAAGACCGTGCTCATCAACCTGGTCATCGGCACCTCCACGGTACTGGTGATGTGGTGGCTGCTGGGCGGGCGTACCTTCTGCTCGTGGGTGTGCCCCTACCACCTGCTGGCCGAGTTGGCCGAGAAGCTGCACCTGAAGCTGGTGGCGAAGAAGCTGGTCAAGGACCATGCATTGGACCGCCGCCTGCGCGCGGTGCTGTACGTGGTGTTTGCCGCGCTGGCCTTCGCCTCAGGCTATACCGTGTTCGAGACCATTTCGCCCACCGGTATCGTCAGCCGCGCGCTGATCTATGGTCCCACCTTGGCGCTTGGCATCGTCGCCGTGCTGCTGGCCTTCGAGGTGTTCTACTCGCGGCGCATGTGGTGCCGCTATATGTGCCCGATCGGCATTACCTACGGTGTGGTGGGCGCGGTCAGCCCGCTCCGCGTTGCATACAAGCCGGTCTCCTGCCACCATGAGGGCGCCTGCCGCAAGGTCTGCCTGGTGCCGCACGTGCTGGAAGTGACCAAGAAGGGCTATGCTCCCGACGTCCATGTGGGCATCGGCGCCGACTGCACCCGCTGCGGCCTGTGCATCGACGTCTGTCCCACCGGGTCCCTGAAATTCGAGGTCAAAGGCCTCGACAAGCTTCTGTAAGTGAAGGATCGCGCCCCCCAAATGATCACCTTCACCAATGTAAGGAAGACGTTCCGCAAGGCCAGGGTGCTGGACGGCATCGATTTGGAAATCGCCAAGGGCGAGCGCATCGCCCTGGTGGGCTCCAACGGTGCCGGCAAGACCACCCTGATCCGCTGCCTGCTGGGCGAATACATCCATGACGGCCAAGTGCTGGTGGGGGGGCTGGCGCCCCGCACCAACCGTTCCCAGGTCCTGGCCCGCATGGGCTTCGTGCCGCAGATTCCGCCGCCGCTGAAGATGCCGGTCGGCGAGTTGATCGACTTCGCCGCCAGCGTGTGCAAGTCCGATCCCCGCCGCATGGTGGCGGTGATCGAGGAACTGGGCCTAGACTTCAACCGCATCCGCCGGCTGCCCTTCGTCAAGCTGTCGGGCGGCATGAAGCAGAAGACCCTGATCGGCGTGGCGCTGGGCCGGCCGTCGGACGTGCTCATCATGGACGAGCCCGCCGCCAACCTGGACCCCGAGGCGCGCCACATCTTCTTCCGCCTGCTGGCCGAGCGGAAGGACGACTGCGTCATGCTGATCACCAGTCACCGCCTGGACGAGGTGGCCTCGCTGGTGAACCGCGTCATCGAGATGGACATGGGCCGGGTCATCCTGGACGACCGCGTGGCCGATTCGGTGGACATGACCAGCCGCATGAGCTGCTCGCTGTCGCTGATCCGTCCCGACGACGCCTTCGCCCGCGCCATCGCCGAATGGGGCTTCGACGGTGGCGGCACCCGCTGGGAAGGCATGGTCAACGGCCCCGACCGGCTGCGCTTCTTCTGCACCCTGTCGCGCTATACCGGCCTGATCGCCGGCCTGGAAATGGTGGAAGGCAAGGAGGTTGCGCCATGTGCACCGGAAGTCTGAACCGTCGCCAGGTGTTGGCGCTGGTGCCTGGCCTTGGCCTGACCGTCGCTTTGGGTGGTTGCCTGGACAAGGGCACCGGCCCGGTGGCGGTGAAGTGGGGCAAGGAATACTGCGACTATTGCGGCATGATCGTCGACGATCCCCGTTTCGCCGCGCAGATCCGCGAAAAGCCGGGCGCCAAGGCGTGGAAGTTCGACGACCTGGGCGACGGCGTGCTGTTCCTGGCCAAGCAGAGCTGGGCCGATGCTCCCACGGTGGAGTTCTGGGTCGGCGACGTGGAGAAGGGCACCTGGATGGACGGGCGCACCGCCTGGTACCGCACCGGCTTCAAGTCGCCCATGGGCCACGGCTTGGGCGCCACGCCGGACCAGCGTCCCGGCGCCATGAGCTTTGCCGACATGCGCGTCCTTGTCACCGGCAAGGGTTCCACCAGCCGCTGCGAAACCCCGGCCGAGGGGAAGTCCTGACATGAAAGCCTTTTTCCGCGCCGCGTGGCTCGACATCACCGAGTCGCTGCGGGCCCGCTGGTTCCTGTTCTACTCGCTGGTGTTCGGCGGCATCGTCGTGCTGCTGTTCGTCTTCGGCCTGACCGAATCCCGCGTGTTGGGCTTTACCGGCCTATCGCGTCTGCTGGTGACCTATATCCAGCTGTGCGTCGCCATCCTGCCCATCTTCGTCCTTATTACCACCGTTCGCTCGGTGGCGGGCGACCGCGAGGCCGGTGTGTTCGAGTACATGCTGTCGCTGCCGGTGCCGCTGGCGGCGTGGTACTGGGGCAAGATGGTAGGAAGGTTCACCGTGGTGTTCCTGCCGGTGTTCCTGGCCATGGCCGCCGCCGGAATCTATGCCGAGGTGCAGAACATCGGCGTCGCCTGGGACCTGTTCGTCGTCTACACCGCGCTGTTGGTGTCGCTGGCGTGGTCGTTCCTGGGCTTCGGCATGCTGATCTCGACCCTGGCCCGCTCGCCTGACGTGGCCCAGACCGGCGCCTTCCTGCTGTGGCTGGTGCTGCTGCTGTTCCTCGATCTGATCCTGCTGGGCGTCATGATCCGCGAGCAATTGCCGCTGGAAGCGGTGGTCGCCATCGCCCTGGCCAACCCGCTGCAAAGCTTCCGCACCGCCGCCATCCTGCTGTTCGACCCGCAAATGGTGGTGCTGGGGCCGGCGGCTTATGTCATTCTCGACAGCATCGGGGCCAAGGGCTACCTGGCCTTTGCCCTGGCTTGGCCGGTGCTGCTGGGAACCGCGGCTGCCGGGCTGGGCTATCGGACGTTCAAGCGGGGGGACCTTCCGTGAGCGACGAGCTGTCGGCCACGTTCGGCTACGAATGCGTGACGCCCGCCGAGCGGGAACGCCGCATTCGCGCCCTGTTCCAGTCGGTGGCCGGCCGCTACGACCTGATGAACGACATGATGTCGTTCGGTATCCATCGTCTGTGGAAGCGGGCCATGGCCAAGGCGGCCAGCCCGCGCGCCGGCGAGGTCATCGTCGATCTGGCCGGTGGCACCGGCGACATGGCCCGCCTGATGGCTGGGCCAGGGCGCGAGGTGGTGGTGTGCGACCCGTCTCCGGCCATGATGGCGGTGGGGCGCATGCGCTGCCCCGACAGTGTCCGCTTCGTCGAAGGCTCGGGCGAGTCCATGCCGTTCGCCGACAACTCGGTGGACATGGTCACCATCGCCTTCGGTTTGCGCAACGTTACCAGCCTGGGCGCGTCCTTGCGGGAAGTCTGCCGGGTGCTGAAGCCGGGCGGGCGTTTCCTCTGCATGGAATTCTCGCGCCCCTTTTGCCTGATCCGACCCTTCTACGACGCCTGGTCCTACACGGTCATTCCGCGCCTGGGCGCTTGGGTGGCCAAGGAACCGGCGGCCTACGATTACCTGATCGAATCCATCCGCCGCTTCCCGCCGCAACGTGAGTTGGCCCGCTCGTTCGAGGAAGCGGGGCTGACGGAGGTGGGCTGGCGGAACCTCAGCTTCGGCATCGCCTGTCTGCATTGGGGAACCAAGCCATGAGGCTGGACCCCGGCAGCGCGGGCCACGCGCCCACCCATTCGCAGCCGGCCAACCTCTCGGCTCAGCCGCCCAGCGGGTTGAAGTTGTGGCTGCTGGCGATGCGCCCGCGCACGCTCACCATCGCGGTGGCGCCGGTGCTGGCGGCGGCGGGGCTGGCGTGGTCGCAGATCCATA
>DATJKV010000503.1:0-3543 GCA_035491155.1 Magnetospirillum sp.
TTGGTCCGGTACTACCACTTCAGTCCTTCCCATCTAGGCTCGCCGCCCACCGAAAAGCCGGAAGGGAAAACCAGGATGGCGCATCCCCACTCGCCAATGCGGTGAAATAGCCAAAGGACTCGCGCTTTCGTTCACCTAGACATACCATATTCCCGCCTTGGTTTGGGGCGGGGAGGCGAGCCATGAGCGAAATTCGGAATACCGGCGGGATGACAATTCCCGCGCCGCCGCATGCCGGCAGTACTGCGGCTCTCGACTGGGTGGTAGCGGGCGCGGTAGGGGGCCTTATTGCGGCGTTGCAATTGCTCGCCACGGTGCACTTCAACCTGGACAGCATCGGCAGCCAGCGCTACCCGCTCCTCGCCGCCAGCCTGCTGTTCCTGCTGGGCGCCATGCTGCTTGCCTTCGTCATCCTGCGGCGGATCAACCGGGGGCGCTCGCTGCCCCAGCGGCTGGGCCTGGCGGTGTTCCTGGGCATCCCTTGCTACATGTTCGGCGCGTTTGTGCTGTTGTACATCCTTACCGATCTGGTCCGCGTCAATCTGATGCGGATGCTATTCGACACCTTCGTCACATTGCTGCCGCCCGGCCTGTTCTACCTGCTGCTGCAAGGCAGCCGCGTCTCGCTGCTCAACACCTTTCTCAGCGACCTCGGCCGTCTGGGCCTGCTGGATGCCACCCGGGGAGAAACCGAAAAGGCGCGTTTCTCGCGCGTGCGCACTTATCTCCAGCGCTTCCAGGCCGCCTTCGGCAGCCCGTCCTCGGAGTTGCTCGACGACATCCTCAAGGAGATCGAGGCCGGCGGGGAATTGACCTATCAGACGGACGTGAGCTTCAGGCTGCCGATCAGCGCGCTGGCGCCGGTGTCGCTCGCGACCTTGGCCACCGCCGTCGGCTGGTTAGTGGTAATGCCGCCGCTGCAATCAGCGGACCCGACCACCTTTCCGCTCACCTTGACCCAGGAGCCGGTCGCCTATGCCTTTGTCGGCGCCTACTTCTTCTACCTGCCCATGCTCATCTGGCGCTACATGGGCCGGGACCTCACCCCCAACGCCTATGTAAGCGTGATCAAGCGCATCGTGCTGTCGACACTGGGCTGCTGGGCCGCGATCAAGCTTTTTCCCGATCTGCTGACACCCGAGCGGAACCTGGCGCTCGGCTTTACCGTCGGCTTCTTTCCGGTCATCGTCTGGGATTTCATGGCTAATTTCCTGCAGAACACCGTCCGCGTGCCGACCTCGGTGCCGCGCATGCAGGATCGAGCGACGTTGGATCGGCTGGACGGCATGACCATCTGGCACCAGAGCCGGCTGGAGGACGAGGACATCAGCAATGTCCAGAACCTGGCGACGGCGGACGTGGTCCACCTGCTGATCAACACGCGGTTCGACGCGCAGCGCCTGGTTTCCTGGATCGATCAGGCGTTGTTGCTATCCGCCCTGGCGTGCGGAGACGAGACCGAGGGGGCCAAAAAGCGCGATACCCTGCGCACCTATGGCATCCACACCGCCACCGATCTGGTCGGAGCCCATAACGCCAGCTGGCTGAACGACGCCGCCGAGCTGACCTGGAGCGACCGGAAAATCGCGCTGAAACAATGGGTGTCCAGCCTGGCCGCCGGCATCGAGACCAAACCCAATTACCACTTGGTGCGAAACTGGAAGCTGGCGGCCTTACCGGCCGCCCGGGCCTAAGACGACGAGCTTCGCGACATGAGGTCCGCACGGATGTGGTCAAGCAGCCCGCGTGAACCGGCCTCGACCATGTCCAGCACCCGCTCGAACCCGTCGCCGGCACCGTAGTAAGGGTCGGGTACGTCCTTGATCCCCAACTCGGGGGCGAAATCGAGGAACAGCCGCACCCGGTCGGCGCGGCCGGGCGGGCAAAGGCGTCGCAGGATGTCGTAATGGCCGCGATCCATGGCCAGGACCAGGTCGAATTCGTCGAAATCCGCAGGCCGCACCTTGCGGGCGCGTAAGCTGCACAGCTCGATGCCGCGCTTGGCCGCCGCCGCGGTGGAGCGGCCGTCGGGCGGCTCGCCCACATGATAGCCGTGGGTGCCGGCGGAATCGGCGACGATACGGTCGGCCAGCCCCTCCCCCTCGACCAGGGCACGGAACACGCCCTCGGCGGTGGGAGAACGGCAGATGTTGCCAGTGCAGACGAACAGAACCTTGATCATGGATTGGGGATACAGCTCCGGCCCGCTGGCTGCAAGCCCTTCGGTTGACCAAGGTCAAGGCCACCAACCCAACCAAAACGCGTACATGGTCGCCGATATCAAGCTCGACCGGGGGGATCATGGGCGTGATCGAAATGTGGGCCGCTTTGCCCATCGGCCGGCGTCTGACGCTTGGCTTTGCCGCTTTGTGCCTGCTGCTGCTGGCGGTTACCGCCCTAACGGCGGTGTCGGTACAGCAGGTGCAGGTGGTCAACGCGCGCATGGTCGGCCTGCGCCAGCCGGTGGCCGAGACCAGTTCGCGCATGGAGACCCAGCTCCAGGCCTCGCTGGCCGCCCTGCGTGGTTACCTGCTCACCGGAACCGGCCATTTCCGCGCCGACCGCGCCGAGGCTTGGCACAACCAGGACGAACTGGTTGTGGTCATGGACCGTCTGGCCGCTAATTTCACCGCCCAGACCAACCGAGACCACTGGTCCGAACTGAAGGCGTTGCTGCCGCAGATCAAGGCTCAGCAGGACCGCGCCGAGGCGCTGGGGCCGGGCGAGGAGGCCACCCAAGTGCTGGTCACCGAGCTGGTGCCTCGCGTGACCCACGCCATCGCCCTGCTGGCCGGCGAGCGCGGCGCCGACGGCCGCCGCACCGGCGGCATGGTGGACAGCCAGAAGGAGTTGCTGGCAGCCGATTCCGCCGAGGTCGAGGGCCGGCTCGACACCCTGCTGGCCACTGCCTGGGCGGCCCTGATCATCGGCGTGGTGGCGGCGGCGGCGATCGCCTGGGCCACCTCGCGTTCCATCGTACCGCCCCTGGCCGCCATCACCGCCGCCATGGAACGGCTGGCCGGGGGTGACGCCCAGGTGGCGGTGCCCGGTGCCACCCGCCGCGACGAGATCGGCGCCATGGCCCAGGCACTGGAGGTGTTCCGCCGCACCCTGCTGACTCAGCGCGCCGCCGAGGAGCGTGAACGGGCCGAAGCCGAGGCCCGGCAGCGCCGGGTGGAACTGGTCGGGCGGCTTACTGCGGAATTCGATGACCAAGCCTCGGCGCTGGTACGCCACGTGGCTGCGGCGGCCGCCGAACTGGAAGCCACCGCCGGTTCCATGTCCGCCGCCGCCATCCAGACCGCCGGCCAGGCGGGCGCCGCGGCAACCGCCTCCGAGCAGGCTTCGGCCAACGTGCAGACGGTGGCCGCCGCCGCCGAGGAGCTGTCGGCCTCCATCGCCGATATCAGCCGACAGGTGGGCGATTTCTCGACCATGGCCGACAGCGCGGTGGCTGACGCCAACCAAGCCGCCGCCGAAGTGGGACAACTGGCCGATGCGGTGGCACGCATCGACGAGGTGGTGCGGCTGATCAATACCATC
>DATJKV010000504.1:0-1999 GCA_035491155.1 Magnetospirillum sp.
GCCTGCTGGCCGGCGAAATGAGCGGTCACATCTTCTTTGCCGACCGCTATTACGGCTTCGACGACGCGCTATATGCCGCCGTGCGCCTGCTCGGCGTGGTCGCCCGCGGGCAGGGCGAAACCCTGAGCCAGCGCTATAATAGCCTGCCCAAGGCGGTCAACACCCCGGAGTTGCGCATCGATTGCCCGGAAGACCGCAAATTCCCCATCATCGAATCGGTCAAGGAGCGGCTGAAGGCATCCGGCGCCGTGGTCAACGACATAGACGGCGTGCGCGTCGACGAAATGGGCGGCTGGTGGTTGCTGCGCGCCTCCAACACCCAGGCGGTGCTGGTGGCCCGATGCGAGGCTCCCACCCCGGAACAGCTTGGCGTCCTGAGGCAGCGCCTGCATGGGGTGCTGGCTGAATACGGCCTGACCCTGCTGTCGTAGCGACAGCATGAGGCTATAGAGGCTCGGCATCGGGCGCGGGTTGGCACTTCCGGGGCGGCCGTGGCAAGATCGCCGCCATGCCCCGTGGAGCGATCCTGATCAGGCTTGGGCTGCTTGCCCTTGCATTGCTGTGTGCCCCGCTGGCCGCCGGCGCCCAGCCCCCTGACCTGCGCATCGGCGTGCTGGCCTTCCGTGGCGCCGAGCGCGCCGCCGCGGAATGGGAACCGACCCTGCGCCAACTAACGGCGCGGCTGCCCGATTACCGCGTCCGCGCCGTGCCCCTGGATCTGGCCGGCATGGCCGAGGCGGTGCGTGCCGGAACGGTGGATTTCGTCATTACCAATCCCGGCCAGTACGTCGAGTTGGAGGCCGAACAGGGCATCGTCCGCATCGCCAGCCTAGCCAGCAGTGGCGACGCGCTGAGAGCCCGCACGGTGGCCTCGACGGTGGTGGTGCGCGCCGCCCGCCAGGACCTGCGCCGGCTGGCCGATCTGCGCGACACCCGCCTGGCCGCCGTGGCGCCCGAGGCGTTTGGCGGCTTCCGCATCGCCTGGCGCGAGATGGCCGAGCAGGGTGTCGACCCGTTCACGCAAACCGCCGGACTGGATTTCCTGGGCTTCCCCATGGAGGCCATCGTCGCCAAGGTGGCCTCGGGCGAGGCCGATGCCGGCATCATTCGCGCCTGCCTGCTGGAGCAGATGGCCGCCGAGAGCCGCATCCGGCTGGAGGACTTCCGCATCCTCGATGCCCGCATGGCGCCCGGCAGCCCCTGCATGGTCTCCACCCGCGCCTACCCCGACTGGCCCTTCGCCAAGCTGGCCCACACGCCCGAGCGGCTGGCCAAGCGGGTAGTGCTGGCCCTGTTGTCCATGCCCGGCGAGGATGACCACGCCTGGACCGTGCCGGCGGATTACCAGCCGGTACACGAGCTGTTCCGCGCGCTGAAGATCGGCCCCTACGCGCATCTGCGGCATCGCTCGGCCACCGAAATCCTGCACGACAACTGGCCGTGGCTGGCCATCGCCGTGCTGGGGGCGCTGTGGTGGGTGCTCCATGTGGCGCGGGTGGAATATCTGGTGCGCCGCCGTACCGAGGAACTGAAGCGCGCCCACGAGGAGGCGCGCCGCCAGCGCGAGGAGATGGAGCACGGCGCCCGCCTGGCCCTGCTGGGCGAGATGGCGTCCAGCCTGGCCCACGAAATCAACCAACCGCTGGCCGCCATCGCCAATTACGCCAGCGGCTGCGAGCGCCGTCTGGCCGCCGGCACCGATTCCGAAGGCGTGGCCGAGGCGGTGCACCGCATCACCGGACAGGCCGAGCGCGCCGCCGCCATCGTCAAGCGGATGCGCGCCTTCGTCCGCAAGCGGGTGCCCGAGCCCCAGCCCCTCGACCTCAACGAACCGGTGCGCGAGGCGCTGGGCCTATTCCAGGCCACGGCCGCGCGACAAGGCGTGGTCGTCTCCATCCGGCTGGCCGGGACGTGCCCCTTGGTCCGCGCCGATCGGGTGCAGATGGAACAAGTAGTGCTGAACCTGCTGAAGAACGCCGCCGACGCCATGGCCGATCAG